>JBOHST010000399.1:0-5640 GCA_050733375.1 Gemmatimonadales bacterium | reverse complement strand
GTGCCCTAACTTAGCGACGTCCCGCTCGATGCAGTACTCCATCGCGACCCGCGTCGCAGCCGGCTGCCAGCGCTAGCGCCGATAGATCTCTTCGAACGCCGCCCTGAGCAGCTTCTCCCCGGTGACGTCCGGCGCCCGGATCCGTTTGGCTCTCCGCCGTGCCATCCCCCCCGCCAGCTTCGTACCGTCAGGTATGTAACGACGGCCCACCCCGGTTGTCAAAACGAGCCCCCTTGACACCGTCCGCAACCTGGTTACATACCATTCGGTATGTAGCAGAAGCCGACGGTTGCTCGCGCACCCTCGCCTCGAGGAGGGAATCCATGGTTGGAGTGAACTATGTGGCCGTCGTCGTGGCGGCTAGTGCCGCGTTTGTGGTGGGCGCGGTGTGGTACAGTCCGTTCTTGTTCGGCAAGGCGTATACGACGGGACGCGGCCTGAACCCCGGCGCCATGGCCGATATGACACCGCCGGCAGGAGAGCTGCTCGGCGAGTTTGTTCGGAACCTCGTCGTCGCCGTTGTGCTCGCGCGCTTTGTCGTGCTGCTTGGGGTCGCCGACTGGAAGGGGGCGGTGCAGTGACGCGCTCGTGAAGACCCTCCTCACGGCAGTCATCCTTGGCGTGTGGCGCAGGTAGAAAAAGGCGGTAAGACAATGTTCAAAGACTCAAAGCCGTTTTCCACGGTGGCGGTCCGGTCATAGCGTGGTCCGCCGGCAATATGCTGTCCGTCATCGAGGAGACGTAATGTGACCACCGTCGCCGCACCCCGGGCCGGACGCCGCGAGTGGATCGGGCTCGCCGTCATCGCCCTGCCGTGCGTGCTCTACTCCATGGACCTCACCGTCCTGAACCTCGCGGTGCCGGCCCTGAGCGCCGACTTGAAGCCCAGCAGCGCCCAGCTGCTGTGGATCGTGGACATCTACGGATTCATGGTGGCGGGATTCCTGATCACCATGGGCACCCTGGGCGACCGCATTGGCCGCCGCCGGCTGCTCTTGATCGGCGCCACCGGGTTCGGCATCGCATCGGTCATCGCGGCCTTCTCGAACAGCGCCGAGATGCTGATCGCGACCCGCGCGCTGCTCGGCATCGCGGGGGCGACGCTTGCGCCATCGACCCTCTCACTGATCCGCAACATGTTCCACGATCCGCAGCAACGCGCGGTGGCCGTCGGAATTTGGATCACCAGCTATTCCGTCGGCGCCATGGTCGGTCCGTTTCTCGGTGGGCTGCTGCTGCAATACTTCTGGTGGGGCTCGGTCTTCCTGCTGAGTGTGCCGGTGATGGTGCTGCTGCTCGTGCTCGGGCCGATGCTGCTGCCGGAGTTCCGGGATCCGCACGCGGGGCGGCTGGACCTGCGCAGCGCCGCCATGTCCCTGGCCGCCGTGCTCCTGGTGATCTACGGCCTCAAACAGATTGCCCAAGATGGCCTCGAGTGGCTGCCCGCAGGCTGCATCGTCGCGGGCCTGGGTATGGGCATCGCCTTCGTGCGCCGGCAGACCACGCTTGCCCACCCGTTGATGGACCTTCGCCTGTTCCGTGCACCGGCGTTCAGCGCTTCACTGGCCACCTACCTGCTGGCCACGTTCGTGATGTTTGGCGCCTACGTGCTCACGGCGCAGTACCTCCAGCTGGTGCTCGGGCTATCGCCGCTCGTGGCGGGGCTCTGGACCCTCCCCGGGATCGCCATGTTCATTGTCGGCTCCAACCTGACGCCGGTGATTGTGCGCCGATTCAGTCCGGCTTCGGTGATGGTCGCGGGCCTGGTGCTCACCGCCTTGGGCTACGTCCTGCTGACGCAGGTCGGTGCCGCGCCCGGCCTCGCGGTGCTCGTCACCGCGACGGTCATCTACTCGCTCGGTCTCGCGCCGGTGTTCACCTTGACCAACGACATGATCATCGGGAACGCCCCACCCGAGCGGGCCGGATCGGCCGCGGCGCTTTCAGAGACCAGCTCGGAGTTTGGGGGGGCGCTCGGCATCGCGGTCCTTGGCAGTATCGGCACCGCCATCTACCGCAGTCAGGTGGCCGCAGCCGTTCCGGCGGATCTCACACCCGAGGCGTCGGAGGCTGCCCAGGGCACCCTCGGTGGGGCGCTGTCGGTGGCCGGGCAGCTCCCCGGGCAGGTGGGCGCCGATCTGCTCGGCGCCGCGCGCGAAGCCTTCACCCACGGGTTGGTGGTGACCGCCACCATCTGCGCCGTCGTCGTGCTCGCGACCGCGGTCGTGGTCGCCAAGAAACTGCGACCCGGCTTGGGGCTCGAGAGGGCTGCCGCTCCAGCACCTGCGGCCACGGAGTAGTCTCGCGTGTAGGATCCTGGTCGACGACTGAGCAACCCCCGTGTTACGTTTACCTGATCTCGATCTAGAGAAGCACTTCCATGTGCCGGAACATCAAAACGCTCGCCAATTTCGAGCCCCCGGCGACCGACGAAGAGATTCGCGCGTCGGCGCTGCAGTTCGTCCGCAAGCTCAGCGGCGCCACGCACCCGTCGCGCGCCAACGAAGCGGCATTCAATACCGCGCTGGACGAAGTCACGGCCGCCGCCACTCGGCTGGTCCGTTCGATCACGACCAGTGCGCCGCCGCGCAATCGCGAAGAAGAGGCGCGCAAAGCGCGCGACCGCGCCGCCAAACGGTTCGGCTAGAAGGACGCAGACCGGCCGCCGCTCGATAGGCGCTGGCCGGACCCGTGCGACCTCCGAACCCTGCGGGGACCTGCCCTTTCGGGGTGTCGATTCGGCCGCCCATCGTTCGACGTGAAGGTAGAGCCGAGCATCAGCCGGACGAGGCGGTCCGGGATTCCGGCTCCGAACCCGACACCTGAAGGAGACACCACGATGCGATTCATGATCATGGTCCCCGCCGACAAGGAGTCCGAGGCGGGCGTTCTCCCGGACCAGAAGATCCTCGCCGAGATGGGGAAGTTCAACGAGGAGATGGTGAAAGCCGGCGTGATGCTCGCGGGCGAGGGGCTGCACCCGACCTCGAAGGGCGCGCGCCTCAAGTTCTCGGGCGGGAAGACCACGGTGATCGACGGGCCCTTCACCGAGTCGAAGGAGCTGATCGCAGGCTTCTGGCTGATCCAGGTGAGGTCGAAGGAAGACGCGATCGCCTGGATGAAACGCGCGCCCTTCGGAGACGGCGTGGTGCTCGAGATTCGCCAGGTCTTCGAGGCCGCGGACTTCGGTCCCGCGTTCACTCCCGAGCTCAGGGAGCAGGAGGAACGCCTGCGCTCGCAGGCGGCCGCGAACGCGAAGAAGGCGTGACTGATTCAGCGGCACACCGGGCGATCGACGCGGTCTGGCGAATCGAGTCGGCCAGGCTCATCGCCGGTCTCGCGCGGATCGTGCGCGACGTCGGTCTGGCCGAAGACCTCGCGCAGGACGCGCTGGTCGCCGCGCTCGAGCAATGGCCGGAGTCTGGCGTCCCGGACAACCCGGGCGCCTGGCTCATGGCCGCCGCGAAGCACCGAGCCATCGATCAGCTGCGCCGGGGCAAGATGCTCGAGCGCAAGCACGCGGAGCTCGCTCCCCTGCTCGAGGCCCGGCAAGAGACGGCCGTGGCCGACCTGGACGCCGCGATCGACGATCCCATCGGCGACGACCTGCTGCGTCTCATCTTCACGGCTTGCCATCCCGTGCTCTCGACCGATGCGCGCGCGGCACTCACGCTCCGCCTGCTCGGCGGGCTGACGACCGCGGAGATCGCGCGGGCGTTCCTCGTCCCCGAGCCAACCGTAGCCCAGCGCATCGTCCGGGCCAAACGGACGCTCGCCGAAGCGCGCGTTCCGTTCGAGGTCCCCCGCGGGTCGGAGCTCGCCGCTCGCCTGTCGTCGGTGTTCGAGGTGATCTACCTCGTGTTCAACGAGGGGTACTCGGCGACGGCTGGTGACGACTGGGTGCGTCCGGCGCTGTGCGAGGAAGCGCTCCGCCTGGGCCGCGTGCTGGCCGAGCTCGTTCCGACGGAACCGGAGGTCCACGGGCTCGTGGCCCTGATGGAAATTCAGGCGTCGCGGCTGCACGCGCGCGTCAGCCCGTCGGGAGAGCCGATCCTGCTGTTCGATCAGGACCGCGCGCGCTGGGACTTGCTGCTCATCCGTCGTGGTCTCGCGGCGCTCGAGCGGGCGGAGCAGCTCGCCGGCGCGCTCGGGCCGTACACGCTGGAGGCCGAAATCGTCGCGTGCCACGCGCGGGCGCGTACCCCGGACGAGACCGACTGGACGCGGATCACGGCGCTCTATGATGCGCTGGCGCAGATCGCGCCGTCCCCCGTCGTGGAGCTGAATCGCGCTGTCGCGTACGGGATGGCGTTCGGCCCGGCCGCGGGGCTCGAGATCGCGGACCCGCTTACCTCCGAGCCGTCACTCGCACACTACCATCTCCTGCCGAGCGTGCGTGGTGACCTGCTCGCCAAGCTCGGCCGCTTCCCCGAGGCCCGCGCGGAGCTCGAGCGCGCCGCATCCCTCACGCGCAACGCACGCGAACGTCAGCTGCTCCTCGATCGCGCCGCCGCGGCCGGGCGAGGATCGGCGCCGTCGCAGCCGCGGGGATGACGCCGCCCGTAACGCGTTCACCGCTTGGCGCTTGCTGGACTCCTGCGGACCGTCGGGATAGCTTCCCATTGCGGCTCCTCCCTGCGAGTCCACTCACACCACGGAGGCCATATGCGTCGCTGGAGTTCGGTCATTGCAGCGCTCGTGTTCGCCGGATGTGCCGATCCGACGCCCACGAGCGCGATCGGCGGCAGCCCCCAGCTGCTCGCCCAGGCGCAAAACGCGTCGGTGCCGCCGGTCGTGTTCAACACGCAGATGCGCTCGGACATCGAGGTCCCGGCCTGCGCATCCGAGTCGAAGGGGTACGCGCAAGTCAAAATCCTGCAAGACGGCACGATCGAGGCATTGGCGATCATCAACAACAAGGGAAACGAGAGCGTCCAGTTCGGGCACATCCACCACCTCAACCCGGGGCAAACGACCGGTCCGATCATCTGGTGGCTCACCAGCCCCATCGGCGTGGATCTCAATCTCACCGACCGGCTGCTCGACATCCGGCAGGACGGCGCGTTTGTCAGCAACCCGCACTTCGCCACCGCGGAGCAGGCGTTGGCCGAGCTGCTCAGCGACCCGAGCAGCTTCTACGTCAATTTCCATTCGGATATCTGCCCCGGAGGGTTTGCGCGCGGGTTCCTGCCCTGATTGCGCAGGCTCTTCCGCGGGTGAGGCAGCGGGCCTGAGAAAAGCGAGGGGCTCCAGGCGAGCCCCTCGCTTCGTGTTCCCGCACCGGCTCGAACCTGCAACCCGTGCCGCGAACGGCGATGATCGTTCATCTGGTAGACGGTACGTATGAGCTGTTCCGCCACTTTTACGGCCTGCGCCGTTTCAGCAAGGGTGAGGACCCACCCTTTGGCGCCGTGATCGGTGTGCTCCATACGATATTGCAAATGATCGAGACGGGAGCCACGCATGTCGGCGTGGCGACCGATCACGTGATCGAATCGTTTCGCAACCGTCTTTGGTCGGGCTACAAGACGGGCGAGGGCGTCGAGCCTGCTCTCCTGGCGCAATTCCACCCGCTCGAGGAATCCCTCAGCGCGATGGGCGTCGTCGTTTGGCCCATGACCGAACTGGAAGCCGACGACG
>JBOHST010000398.1:0-2807 GCA_050733375.1 Gemmatimonadales bacterium | reverse complement strand
ACCCACTCCCTGTCCGGCGAGAACACCGGGTCTTGGGCCCGCGACGCGCAGCCAACCCCAGTCGGCTCGCCCGACAGCATCTCGTAGACCACGCAGCCCAGCGCGTACACGTCGCTCTTCGCGGTGATCTCGCGCTCGCCCATTGCCTGCTCGGGACTCATGTAGTGGGGCGTGCCGAGCGACATGCCGGTTTCGGTCAGCCGTGAGCCGCTGTCGGACCGGGAGGCGGCGAGCGCGATGCCGAAGTCGGCGACCATCGCCGAGCCGTCGTGCAGCAGAATGTTTTCCGGCTTGATGTCGCGATGGATCACGCCGTGGCGGTGCGCGTAGTCGAGTGCCCCCGCGACCTCCGTCGCGATTCGGACGGCTTCTTCAACGGGGAGTTGATGTTCGCGCGCGAGGCGCTCCCGTAGGGACTCCCCCTCCACGTACGGCATGACGTAATAGACGAGACCATCGGCCTCACCGGAGTCGTGCAGCCCCAGGATGTGCGGGTGCTGGAGGTTGGCGGTGAGGCGAATTTCCTTGAGGAACCGCTCGCCGCCCAGGATCGCGGCCAGTTCGGGGCGCAGCACCTTGAGCGCCACGGGTCGATCGTGGCGGACGTCGTGGGCGAGATAGACGGTCGCCATGCCGCCGGCGCCGAGCTCTCGCGAGATTCGATACCGTTCCTTGAGGGCGGCGGATAGGCGAGACAAGGCGTCAGTCATGGTAGGGTACAAAATGGGTGGGCGGTGGGGTTCTGGCGAGGCGTGTAGAATTCTTCGAGGCCTAGCCGCCGGTGCCGAACTGCCGTGTGAATTTGATCAGGAACGACCGGGTGATCGATTGGTCCCAGGCGAAGAGACCGGTCGCGTTCTCGGCGGTGTTGAGCACCACGAACAGCCCGGTCCCCGCGGTATTGAGCCAGCCGAACCGGATGTTCGCCGAGAACACCCCGGCCTGGTTGTTGTACTGCACCAGCGTCTGGGTGAAAATCCGCGGCGTGAAGAAGTAGCCGAGTCGGACCCCCACCAGCGACCGGACGAAGTCCCCCTGGTCGAGGCGAACCCGGTTGTATTCGAGCAGCAGCGAGGAGGTGAGCGCCGATCCCTGCCGGACGGTCAGCGTCGATGCCACGCCGTATCGCGTCCCGTTGTAGAACGGCCCCGCCTCGACCCGGCTGTCGACTGAAACCGGCGCACTCGGATTAGTCGCGAAATCGAAGCCGAGGCTAGTCCAGTGATACACGCCGGCCGGCAGGGTCACCCCGCGGGCGATCTCGAACGGCTGCGTGAGCCCCTCGCTGAACAAGTTCAGCTCCGGACCGATCTCCCCGCCGTTGTTGAGCTCGGCTTGGCCGAGATCCAAGTGGATCTGGTCCGACTGGACCTTGCCGTCGAAGCCGAAATACCCGCGGTAGTTGACGTGAGGCAACCAGTACCGGAGCAGTGTGTGCTGTACCGGCATGGTGTGAAACAGCGCCGCCTCGTAGTACCGGTATCCGCTCCGGTTCAGAAACCCGACCTCGGGATTGAAGTCCTCGCCGACCTCGGCGTAGCGCAGCACGTTGTCCCACCGGCTATTGCGGTACGCGATCCGCCCGCTGAACGCGTGATCCCGGCCGGTCCTCCCCGGTGTCCGAGTCTTGGCCACCCACCAGTCGGCGGTCACCGGTTCGCTGAGCGCGAAGCGCCCGTCGAGCGCCAGGGTCGTGTTCCGGTCGGCGCCGTCGCTCGTGGCGACCCGGTGTATCCCGAGGAGCCCGATGCGCGACCGGCCCCACTCCCGTGACACTCGTCCCACGGAATACGAATTTGCCGGTTGTATGCCGGCCCGTTTCTCCGTGAACAACTGCATCGTCCCGACCGTGAGCCCGGCGATCCGACCGGTCAAACGCCCGCCGCCGATGATCGGAATGGGATTCCCCAACGTGTCGATGCCGATTCGCCGGCTGAAAAACAGCTCCACGGCCTGCGGCGTACCGGAAGAGAACACGCCCGCGTTCTCGAGGAAAAACGGACGCTTCTCGGGAAAGAACACCGGAAACCGGGTCAGGTTGGTTCGCTGCTCGTCGACTTCGACCTGGGCGAAGTCGGTGTTGTAGGTGACGTCGAGGGTCAAGCTGGGCGTGATCCCCAGCTTGGCGTCGACGCCGATCTCGGTCGGATAGCGAGTCGAGTCCCACGCCACCGCAGCCGTGGGGGGCGAATAGAGCTTCTGCGCCGAGCTGAGGACGTACGGCGTGACGGTGGCGATCCGCTGACTCGGGACCTCGAGGCCAACCAGGTGGCCGGCCTGCGACACCCGGTAGAGATTGTACTGACGCGGAATCGGCGACCAGAATGATTCCTCGTTCCGCCGCCGGATGCTCCGCGCCAGGTTGAGCCCCCAGGTTTGCTCCCGGGCGTTGCCGTAACGGAGCGTGGAGAACGGAATCCGGAACTCGGCGTACCAGCCCAGGCTGTCCACGTACGTCGCGACGGTCCAGCTCGCATCCCAGTTGAGGTTGAAGCCGCCGGCGGACCCCGCCTGCGCTCGGCCCTGCCCTTGCTGGAAGACCCCACCTCCCTCGCCCTCCTTGACCACCTGTCCGTCGTACTCGACGCCGGCCGGCGTGGTCGCGAAGACGAACCCGTTCTGTCGATCCTGGTAGGTGTCGAAGATGATCGAGAAGTAATCGCTGTTAGTGAGGGTGACGTCGCGGATTCGTTCGCCAGGGACGATGGCCGCCGCGTCGCGGTCGAACAGCCATGCCCCGATGTACAACGCCTCGCCGTCCGTGAGGATCCGCACCTCGGTACGCTCGGTGCTCGGCGCTCCCTCAG
>JBOHST010000397.1:0-6306 GCA_050733375.1 Gemmatimonadales bacterium | reverse complement strand
ACGATCCGGCCCGCGCTGGCGCACGGCCGCGGCCACGTAGGCGACGGCGATGGGGAGGACGCCGTCGTAACCCACGACTTTCCATTGTTGGATGCCGTCGAGGAAGGCGACGCCGGCCGGCGGGTGGTCCGGCGCGACCGGGTGCACGGCCAGCTCCGCGTCCTCCACCAACTCGACCTCCGCCACGGACTCGTCGTCCCGCTCGCCAGCGCGGCCGGCCCTCGCGTCCGGCACGAAGGAAGCCGGGGTGACGCCCGAGGCGTACAGCCCCGCGAGCCAATTTCGGCGGCCGCTCATGCGGCGACTTTCACCCCGACCACCACCCCGTCGCGGATCGGGATCACCGCCGAAACCACCCGCGCGTCGGTCGCCGCCAGACGGTTGAACGCACGCACCCCCTCGGCCTGGGCCGAGCGGTCGCTCTGGTCCACGACCCCCCCGTGGAAGAACGCGTTGTCGGAGAGGAGCAAGCCGCCGACGCGCAGCAACCGCATGCTTTCCTGGAAGTACTGCGCCATCGGCTCCTTGTCGGCATCGACGAACACGGCGTCGAAGCCCGGCGCGAGCGTTCGCAGCACCGTGCGCGCGTCCCCCTCGAGCAGCCGGACGCGCTCCGTCACGCCCGCTTCGGCGTACGCCTGGCGGGCCAGTGCGGCATGCCGCGCATCCTTCTCGATCGTGGTCAGCCGGCCCTCGGGCGGCAGCGCCCGAGCGAGCCAGATGCCGCTATAGCCCGCGAGAGCGCCGATCTCCAGGACGGTCAGCGCGCCGACCGCGCGCAACAGCACGTGCAACAGCTTGCCTTCGTCGGGGGAGATGTGAATCGGGGGAAGATCGGCTGCGGCGTGGCGGGCGCGCACACGCGCGAGGACGGAATCTTCGACGGCGAACAGCTCCTCGATGTAGCGCTGGAGCCGCTCGTCCACCACTACGCGGTGGCCTCGACGTTCGGGAACGGAGGAACCTCGAGCAGCCACAGACCGGCCAGGCGCGATTGCTTGTCCACTTCGACCAACAGGTGATCCGCGACGCGCGTCACATTCACCGGTCGCACGCGTCCGATGCGGATATGAAACACCGACTCGTCGGCGTTCTTCTCCACGGTCAACGCGGTGTCCACCTCGACGGCCGACACCGCCGGCTGTGAGCGTCGGCTGGGAAACAGCACCCGGGCTTTCTTCGCCGCCGCCGGAGCCACGAGCGAGTCGATCGTGCGAATGTCATTCGGCCAGGTGACGACGTCGAGCCCTCGCAGCAGTCCGCCCGCCACGTCGAGCAGCACGAACGATCCGTCGTTCCCCTCGAGGTCGACCGTGCCGTCCATCCCCGTCGCCTTGGGGACGCCCTTGCAGACCGCCGAGAGGATGTCGGTCTCGGGGTCCCAGCGATAGCTCACTTTCGGGAGCTTGCCGTCGAGCGGCTCGATCTGGGCTTCGTAGTGCATGCGTCGCCGCGCCTTCCTGCATCCACCGGGGGCGGGTAATATAGCCCGGTCCCGACGAGGAGCCAGCAGATGGAGCGACGTGAGTTTGTCTCGGTGCTCGGGGGAGCGGCGGTGGCAGGGCGGATAGGCGGATGGTCGGATAGCCGGATTGACCATCCGCCTCAAGAGCCCAGCCTCGGCCCCGAGGTCTTCGCCCGCCGGCTCGATCGCCTGCGCGCCGAGCTCACCACCCGCAAGCTCGATCTGCTGGTCGCGCCGCCGAGCACCAATTTCGAGTACTTCACGGGCACCAACCCGGGACGGAGCGAGCGGTTGATTCTGCTCCTCGTGCCGACCAAGGGCGATCCTGCGATTGTGTGCCCGTCGTTCGAAGTGGAGCGGATCAAGCGCCAAAGCGCCGTGCAAGACGTACGCGGCTGGGAAGAGCAAGAGGACCCCTGGAAGCTCGTCCGGACGGCCCTGGACGCGATGAAGCCCGCAACCCGCGCCGGTCAGGGGACGATCGAGGCGAGCCTCGACTACGGGTCGTGGCTGCGCCTCGCCGACTCGGCTGGCGGCAATTGGAAATGGCAGACCGGGGCCCCCGTCACCGAACGGCTGCGGATCATCAAGTATCCCGAGGAGATCGCGCTGATCCGGCGGGCCATCGAGATCACGGAGGCGTCGATCGCCGCGACGTTCGCGGCCCTCGCTCCCGGCGCCACCGAGCGCGAGGTGGCGCGCAAGCTGTCCGATGAAATGCGCAACCGGGGATCGAGTGGCGGGGGTCTGGTGCAATTCGGGCCGTCGAGCGCGCTGCCCCACGGCGGACCCGCCGGCACCCGGCTGGGACGGGAGATGGTGGTGCTCATCGACGCCGGGTGCAGGGTGAGCGGCTACACCTCGGACATCACCCGCACCATCTGGTACGGGGACACCCCGTCTGACGAATTCAAGAAAGTCTTCAATCTCGTGCACGACGCTCAAACCGCCGCGATGCAGCTCGGCAAACCGTTCACCGTCCGCTGCCAGGAGATGGATCGGGTGGCACGGGCGGCGATCACGACCGGCGGGTACGGCGTGTATTTCACGCACCGACTGGGACATGGCATGGGGATGGACGGCCACGAGCCGCCCTATATGGTCGAGGGCAACGACGCGCCGCTCGAACCCGGGATGGTGTTCACCATCGAGCCCGGGATCTATCAGCCCGGCAAGTTCGGGGTGCGGATCGAGGACGACACCGTCGTCACGGAGAACGGGATCGAGGTGCTGAGCCAGCGGCCGGCGAAACTCTAGGCGCCGAGCTTGCGGGCGAAGCCGACGATCCGTTCCAGCGCCTGAACGATGTCGGGCGTCGCCGCCGCGTAGGACAAGCGCACCCAGCGGTCGTCGCCGAACGCCGCCCCCGGCACCAGCGCCACGCCGGTCTCCGTAATCAGTCGCGTGCAGAACTGCGTGCCCGAAATGCCGCCGAACGAGTCGACGCGGAAGAAGAAATAGAATGCGCCGTGCGGCTCCACGAACTCCACCCCGAGCAGCTCCCGCCGAAAGGCCTCCACCAGCAGGTCGCGGCGGCGCCGGAACTCGGTCACCATCCGTTGCACGTCCTGCTCCACCCGCTCTTCTCCAAACGCCACGGCGGCGGCGTATTGCGCCATGTGGTTGGCCCCCGAGGTGGTGTGCGATTGCAGCGCCGCCATCGCCTTCGCCACCGGGCCGGGCGCGAGCGCGATGCCGACGCGCCAGCCGGTCATCGCATACGCCTTGCTGACCCCCGTCACCACCACCACCCGATCCAGCACGTCGTCCGACAGGTCGAGGAACGAAGGCGCCGGTCCGCTGCCGTAGTGGATGCGCCGGTAAATCTCGTCCGTGATGATCCAGACCTTGCGGTCGGTGGCCCACTGCGCGATCGACCGCAGCTCAGCCATGGTGTAGACCGACCCCGTCGGGTTGCAGGGCGAGCAGATGATCAACCCCTTCGGCGCCGGGAGGATGCGCTCCAGCTCCCGCACGCTTACCTTCAGTCCCCACTCCGGGTGTCCCGTGACGAGCACCGGCCGCGCGTGCGTCAGATGCACGATCTGCGGATAGGACACCCATGCCGGCGCGGGGATCGCCACCACGTCACCCTGGCCGAACAGCGTGAAGCAGGCGTTGAACAGCGATTGTTTGGAGCCGTTCGACACGACGATGTGGTCGGCGTTGATCGGCCGGCCCCCGGAGAGCAGCGCGAGGTGCTTCGCCGCGGCTGCTCGCAGCTCGAGGATCCCCTCGTTCGCCGCATAGTGCGTCTTCCCCTCCTTGATCGCCCGGATGCCCGCCTCGGCGGGGATCACCGGCGTGGGGAAATCGGGCTCGCCGGCCCCCAGGTCGATCACATCCTCGCCCGCCGACCTGCGGCGCTTGGCCTCCTGCGAAATGGCGATGGTGGCCGATGTCTCGAGGTGCTGGAGATTGGGCGACAGGACGTCGCTCATGTCCGTCTGGCTCCAAGGCTTACGAGGGGATGCGGAGACGACGTGCCACGATAGCGGCGCACCGCCACCGGGCGCAACGGGGGGAGCCGAACCCGCGCGTGACCTCCGGGGGGCTGCAAGCATCTTCAGCTAGCCATGTCGAGAATCGTGTCCCCCCGCCCCCTGGAAGCGCCAGCCAGCCAGACCCGGATCCGGGACCGGGGTGCACTGCGCTCCTCCCTGCCGGGCCACTCGCGTCACTGGATGGCGCTCGAAAAGGCCTGCCTGGCCGTTGTCTGGGGCCTCGGGGAGCTGATGGAATCGAGCGATCGCTACACCTTCGGCCATTGCCAGCGCGTGGCCACCTTTGCCGAGGAAATCGCGGGCATGCTCGGAATGGCCGAACCGCAGCTCACCACCGTGCGTGTCGGCGCGTACCTGCACGACCTCGGCAAAGTCCGCGTGCCGCGCGACATCCTGAACAAGCCGGGGCGGCTCTCTCCCGCGGAGCTGGAGACGATCCGGAAGCACCCCATGTGGGGCGTCGAGCTGCTCGCCGCTGTCGAGCTCCCCTGGGACATCGCGCCCATCATCCGCTGGCACCACGAGCGCTACGACGGCACCGGATATCCGGACGGGCTGCGCGGCATGGAGATACCGATCAACGCCCAGATCATCGGTATCGCCGATGCCTATGACGCGCTCACGACGACGCGGAGCTACCGGGCAGCCGTGCCGCAGCCGCAGGCCCTCGAAGAGATGCGCCTCAACCGCGGGCAGTGGCACCCGGACGTTTACACCGCCTTCGTGAAGTCCGTCAAACCTCAGGGGCGTGCACACGCCTCGCATCGATTCAACGGGATGCCGGGACAGGGAGCGGCCTAGTCGCGAATCACCCCATGTCGCCTGAGAATGGCCACCGTCGCGTCAATCGGAAGCGCTTCCGCCGTACCGCGAAACCCCCGCACCGTCTCGGCACGCAGCAACGAATTGTAGATCGCCTCCTCGGTCGCTTCGATCACCGCCTCAAACAGCGGCGACATGGCGTCGTTGGCTACGACGGCGACGGTGTCGGCGAGTCGGGTCGGCCCGAACGGCACCATGCGCCTGGTGGAGAATGCGATCACGTAGTCGCCGCTACCGTTCGTCATGCTGCTCCCGGTGCGAGCCAGCCCCGCGAGCGCCCGCCGCGCCAGGCGCGTGAGCTGTCGGTGGTCGAGCGGCGCGTCCGTCGCCACCACGATGATCACGCTGCCGTCGCCCAGATCGTCTTTGAGGTAGTACCGGCCGAGGGCGCGGCCAACTGGGGCACCGTTGATCGACAACACTCCGCCAAAGTTCGTCTGAACGAGCACGCCGACGGTCCACGAGCCTAGTCCCGGCGGGAGGCGGCGGCTCGCGGTGCCAATCCCGCCCTTCCACCCGAACGCCATCGTGCCGCGACCCGCGCCGACCGCGCCTTCGGTGACCGGGCCGGTAGCGGCAGACCGGATCGCCGAGAGGACGTCTCGCTCGGACACCGGGCGCGCACGGATGTCGTTCAGAAACCCGTCGTTGGTCTCGGCGACGACGGGATTCGCCGAGCGGACCTCCTCGTTTCCTGGAAGGGCGAGCAGGTACGTCAGGACGGCGTCGGCGGCGCGAGGCACGCAAAGCGTGCACGTCAGCACGATCGGGGATTCGAGCTCGCCCAGCTCGTTGACCTGCGTAGAGCCGGCGAGTTTCCCGAAGCCGTTGCCGACGACGATCGCCGCCGGGACTCTCTCGCGAAACACGTTACCGTCATGCGGCAACACCGCGGTGACGCCGGTGTTCACCGAGTCGCCCCGTGCGAGCGTCGTGTGGCCCACGCGCACCCCTGCGACGTCCGTGATGGCATTGAGCGGGCCGGGCGCGAGGACCCCGACGACGAGTCCGAGGTCACGGGCGCGCGGACGCTGGGCGCCAGCTGGTTGCCACAAGCCAGCCACGAGCACGAGAATGCGGATTGCGGATTGCGGAATGCGGATTGGGTTGGTGAGCGTCCGGCCCGATGCACGCCTTTCCATTCCGCGATCCGATATTCGCAATCCGCACTCTTGGCGCAGCATGGCTCGCTCTCGTACCGTTGCCCTTTGGATGCCCCGAAGCTAGCATGGCACTGGGAATGTCGCCCTTTGACAACCGAGGATCGCGTGACTGGTGTGAGTGAAGCGCAGGCCGCGCTGGAGCGCGGACGGGCGGTACTGGTGGTGACGCCGCCGGCAGTGGAACACGCGGAAGCGGTATGGGAGGTGATTGCGCCGCAACCCGTGGGTGTCGTCGTGGTGTGCGACGACCATGCGGCCGCTGAAGAGTGGGCTGACGCCGCCCCCGCAGGATCGCGCGCACATCCCGTCACGAGCCTCGGTCGCAGCGCGCGCCTCCTCAAGGAAGGCGCTG
>JBOHST010000396.1:0-7650 GCA_050733375.1 Gemmatimonadales bacterium | reverse complement strand
GTCACCGCGTCTCTCGCTGCCAGCCTATCAGTTTTGGACGTCGTCAGGTTGTGTCGTCCCGGGTGTCTGGAGGCGGTTTCCCTTGCAGTCCGATCTGGTTCTTCTCGCGGGCGGCCTCGTCGCCGCGTCCGCAGCGATGATATCGGTAGTGGCGCGCGTGGTGCGCTTCGCCAGGCGGCCCGACCCGGTGGTCATCGTGGGACCCACGGGGTGCGGAAAGTCCACCCTGGCCCAGCTGCTGCACACGCTGAGCGGTCGGTCGGGCCGGCTGGCCGAGATCAGCGCCGGGGAGCTCGACTCGGCGCTGGCGCGGGACGACCTGTTCGGCCACGGGCGCGGGGCGTTCACCGGGGCGGTAGGTGAGCGTCGCGGCCTCTTCGCTGAGGCGGAGGGCGGGACGGTGCTGCTCGACGACTTCCACCTGCTCAGGCGCTCGCGCCAGCACGTGCTGTTGCGGGTGCTGGACCGACTCGAATTCCGGCGTCTGGGGAGCGACCGCGCGGTGCCGATGCTGGCGCGGATCGTGGTCGGGACGCACGACGGTCTCGATGAGCTGGAGCGGCGCGGGCGGTTGGTGCCGGATCTGCGCTGGCGGTTGGGGCTGCACGAGGTCCGGGTGCCGCCGTTGGCGGATCGGCTGGAGGACATCGGGCTCCTGGGGCTTCAGTTCCTGGAGCAGTGCCGCTCGGAGACCAAGGGAGCCGGGCCGTCGCACTTTGACGATGACGTCCTGGCGGCACTGGCGCTCCAACCCTCCTGGCGGGGAAACGTGCGTCAGCTGCGGGCGGTGGTGCGGCTGGCGTTCACGGAGGCGATGGACGACGCGGCGATTCGCTTGGAGCACCTCGTGTTGGACGAGCCCACGGCGCGCAGGTTCGATCCGTCGGCGAGTCCTGCGCAGAAGCGGCGGTTGGTGCAGTGGGCGTTGTGGCACTGCGGCGGGCACATCACGAAGGCGTCACAGCTCATCGGAGCGCACCGGAATACGGTGTCGGCGATAGGAGCCGAATTGCGCGGAGCAGGAGTTGCGCACGCCGCGAAGCGGAAAGCGAACCGGTCTTAGGGCTGAGTGACCGGGACCTCGGCGGTTTTGTGGGTCAGTTGGGGAAACTCGCTCTTGAGATGCGGCCCGGCGAGGGTCCGATAACCCAGCCGAGGTGTGCGTTACGCGCCGCGTCAGACGTGACACCTAATCGCCCCGGTTCGTCGCCCGCGTGGTAATGACCTGGAACCACAGCACCGACTCACCCGTCTAGGCGCTGATCGTCGATTGTCACACCGGACTGTCCGAAACCTGGTCGCTTCCGTCTGCAGATCGGTTCCTTCGGCGATTGCGCCATACAGCAAGGGCTGATCCGACTGCCACGGCCAGACAAGCGATTCCACCAACTCCCCAAGCAATGGCAGCACTGATATGTGCGCGTCCGTCGCCTGCCGCCACACTAAGGGACCCAGCCATCACGTACCCTAGGAAGCAGTACGTCGCGGCGAACCCGGCGACAATCGCGAGTATTGTGAGATTACGACTAACGCGATTCGCAGTCATTGCAGGCTCACAGCGGTAGTTGCCTTGCAGCGCCAGTCGGACGGGGCCGGTTCAAGAATCGGCTCCAGGGGCTCCTCGATCTCGCCTGGCCCGAGTTCCTGGGCCACTTCAGCGCGCTGCACCAGGTGACCCCACGGGCGATCTTGGAGCCCTGGCCGCTGCCCGAGGACTTGCTCGCCGCCCCGGTGCGCACCGTCCGCAAGGAAATTCGTATGGCCTCCCGCGGGCACCCAATTGGCGGGGACGTCCCGGCTCGACCGGGCTCCGTTGGCTTCGGCCATTGAGGCCCCCACCACTCTCCCCACTTGAGTTCTTCTCGCAGGTCACGCCGGACAACCCGGGAGCGCCCAGAGCGCCGCACGCTAGACTCGGTGGGCCTGCCTTCGAGTTGGAAGTCAGACCCTAAACGCCCTAGGCGCTTGGAGCGCCGTCGTTAGACTGTGGTCGGCTTCTGCCTCGGCTGTTTCAGTTTGCGAGACTTACCGTTCGAACATTCATCACGACGTCTGTGAAGTGAGGACCCGATATGGCTCTCGACAACGTTCCGCTTACCACGACCCTTCGATTCAAAAGCTTTCGGTGATCGACTCCATTCTCACCCTCGTGCAAGCCAACACGAGCCAAGGCATCATGGCAGACAGGATGGGTGATCTCATTTGCGTATGAAGAAGCGCAGGACGTCGCCTGTGCTCCAGCCCTTGATAATCCGGATGGCGCCCGTTACCTGGTTCAGCTGCACGTCGCTCAGCGCGTTCATCCCTGTTGCTCCAGCAAGACCGGTAAGTCTCGATAGGGAGCGCTGGTAGGCGCGGGTGTCGTTTTCGTTTGGAGGCGCGTACCGCGTGATCGCTTGATTCACAGTCAGGCTTTGATAAGTCCCGGTCTTAAGCAAGCTACTCAGGGCTTGTTGACCCGTTCCCTCAGTCGGAAAGACGGCGAAGCCTCCAGCCTGACCCACCGAGCCCTGAGTCTGTGAGAAAGTTGTGTTCCGCATATTACCAGGGTTGTTGTTTCGCCAAGACCGACTTCCTGCTGAGCGGATCTCGATCTCACCATCGTTATAGGTCAGGATTACCTTCCTGCCCTGTTCCTTGACGCCAGTCACTTCACACTTCTCATCCTTTGCTGGATCGCACTCCATTAACCCGAAAGGATCCGTGAACGTGACGGGGTTATTGCCAACGTAGCCGTAGAGGTTGAGGCCGCCGGCGAACGGCCGGCGGTCGATCCTGTCGTTCCCGTCGGCAGAACGGGTACGGGGAAGTCCACCGTGGCCCGGCTGCTGCACGAGCTGAGCGGCCGCCCCAGCCGCCTAGCCGAGAGCAGCGCCCCAGATCTGATGGCGACCCTGACGCCCGATCAGTTGTTCGGGCACGAGCGGGGCGCGTTCACGGGCGCGGACAGGAGCACCAAAGGGCTGTTCGGCGAGCAGCGGCGGCGGTCGCGCCGCGCTCGGCGCTCTGCGTAAGACCGCCACGGCAGTATCGGGCTCTGAGCGGGTCCATAAGCTACCCGAAACGTGTCTCATGATTCTGAGCAGAGCGAAACCCTTTGGGGCCCGGCGCAGATACAGTAACCCGTCCCGAGCGCGCCCCGCGCAGGTTCCGACGTGAGGACGTGATAGCGAAGATCCCGTTACGGCGAAAAGAAACGATCATACATGCGCGTTACCCATGTCGGCGTGCCATGCGCGCTCAGTTGTTCGACTCGCCGCTCGTGGAGCGAGTCTTCAGTCCACCACTTTGTAGAAACCTTTTCTCGGATGCCACGAAGCATATCCTCATTGGCGGGGAGCTTTTCCGCCAACGTCATCTCGGCCCGCAAGCAGATGCGTTCTATTCGATCGCGTCTCGATGGCCGGTAGCGAATCCCCAGCCCCTCTATGCGAGCGTGTGTAGCTTCATGGACTATCGCCAGGGCGAGTTCTGGCACGCTACGTTGCTTCAGGGTTGGTAGATCGACCACGTAAGCCCCCAGGCCCCTGTGATAGAACTCACCACCCCCCTTCAGCAGTGCGATCCTCTTGAGGCGGCGACTTATGCCTCCCAAAATGGCGGGGGCGCGCTGCTCAACAAGGGCCAACGCATCCGCGACTCGCGCAAAAAACAGTGGTGCTGCATCTGACGCGGTCAGATCGACGAGTTCTACGCCCTTCACACGACGACGAGGGGCGGTCAGCCGTAGCGCGTGGAGCCCGACGGTACGGATCGGCAACAGCACCGACCGTACCGCGATGCGAAGCAACCTACTCAAGAACGCACTCACAGTTCACTGCTTTGGCTTCACCCTTGTTGTATCGATCGATCCAGGTGGTGGCGACGGCACGGTCTGCTCACCGGGCACAGGGATGTTCTGGCCTCCGGCTCCAGTCTGGGCCGGCGTCGTCCTGTCCACCCCTTCGGCCAACGTCCCAGCCGCGCCAACACCGATAAACCTTTCTTCAGTCCAAATGGATCGGTATAAGCAAGCGGGTTATTGCCGACGTAGCCATAGAGGTTGAGCCCGCCGGCAACGCCGATCGGGTCTTCTTGGGTCCAGCGGCCACCGGGGAGCTGATCCGCCGCCATGGGATCGCGCGGGACACGTTCTACCGCTGGCGGGCGAAGTACGGCGGCATCGACATCCCCGACGCGCGGCGGTTGCATCAGCTCGAGGAGGAGAATCGCCGCTTGAAGCGGGTGGTGGCCGACCAAGCGCTGTAGCTGCAGGTGCTCCAGGATCTCACAAAAAAATACTCGTGACGGCCCAGCGCCGACGGACCGCCGTCACGCAGGTGCTCGAGACCGTCGGGCGCAGTGCGCGCTGGGTGTGCCGCGTGGTGGGGCTGGCCCAGAACACCTGGCACTAACACGCCCGGCGGGACACGCAGCCGGCACCCCATCAGGTCCGCTCACGATCGGGGGTTAAGGGTGCTTCACCTATACACGAACCGGAATCCTTCTCCCACCACCGCTCACTCAGCTTCGCTCGTGCACTCTGGACGAGCTGCGCGTGCTGTTCTTGCCGCTCGGCGAACGCCACTTCAGCGCGAACGCAAATTCGCTCAATCCGCTCTCGATCTGCTGCTGCATAGCGGATGCCCCTTGACCACAAACGAGCGTGTGTTGCCTCGTGCACGAGCGTCAGGGCCAGGTAAGCGACCGAGGCACTGTGGACATACCCTGCGCGAAGGAGTGCCGCACGGACGGGATGCACATAGAGTGGCCCCCCCACCTCGGTAACCAGTATGCGCTTGAGGTCTCGACGGACGCGTGACCATCGCACAGGGTCGGTGCTCTTGATTAGCCGAAGAGCAGCTGCGATCTGACGGACAGTCTGCAACTCGATCTCACGTCCGACGTCAGCCAGAGCCACCAGCTCGATGCCCTCAACAATGGTCCTTGGTGACACAATCATACCCATGCGCAGCAGTACTAATCGACCCAACTGAGCGATAGGCCCAACCAGCTGTGCGGCGGTCCGTCGCAGTAGACTATTTCTCAAGGTTCATCACGTGGCTTTTGCTCCGCCTCCTGCTCGACGGCCGGCGGAGTCTGGTTCGTTTCCTCTTGCTCTTTGCTCTTCCCACCGCCAAGCGCGATTGCGATACCGGTGGCCACGCCAGCCACCTTTCGCTTGATGCGGTCCCAAAGTGGCGCAGCGGCCGAGGCAAGAACCTGAGCGTTGTCACTAACATCTTTCGCTAAGCCGATTAGTGCACCGCCGGCAAGGCCAGTTAACGTTGTAGCAGTGACCGTTGCGGGAGAGATGACAAGGGAGCCACCAAGAGTCGGCGCAGCTGCGGCTACGCTGGCCGCGACCCCAGTTGCGAAACCAGCGGCTGCACCGCCAGCAGCAAAGGTGACAGCGCACGGGACGCCGTCTTTTTTGATAGGACAGAGTCCGAACGGATCGGTATAAGCAACGGGGTTATTGCCAACGTAGCCGTAGAGGTTGAGGCCGCCGGCGACGCCGATGGGGTCTTCCTGTGTCCAGCGGCCGGTGCGCTGGTCGTAGAACCGGTTGCGGAAGGCGCTGAGCTGCGCAGCTCCCAGCTCGTTGGGGTTGCGCGAGGCGCCGAACGAGCTGGCGTTGGTCGTTCCCCCGGCATACTTGCCGCCGTTGGCGGCCCCGTAGTACGCGAAGTCACCGCTCATATTGACGCCCACGGTATCGGCCACAACGTATTGCCGCCCCTGCCCGTCCGTGACGTAGTATAGATACTTTGGCAGCCCTGGGTTGTAACCGAACAACGGATCGTCGGTGACCGGCCCCTGCACAAATGTGTAGGCGTAGGTATAGCTGTCCTGCCCCGTCCGCACGGCATTGTGTCCGTCAAAGCCAAGGAGGGGCGACCCATTCTCGCACGACCCATACGGGCGCCCTACGGGATCGTACCAGCAGCGGGTGCTGTAGTCGACATACTGAAGCACGGTACCGCCGCCCGGCTGCGGGACGGGAAAGTACTCCGCCGTGCCGGTCGAGCGCCCCATGGCATCGAAGAAGTAGTTCCGATACCCCTCCAACGACGG
This sequence comes from Gemmatimonadales bacterium, assembly GCA_050733375.1. GTDB lineage: Bacteria > Gemmatimonadota > Gemmatimonadetes > Gemmatimonadales > GWC2-71-9 > DASTHG01. Next base: position 1,593 of record JBOHST010000396.1, on the reverse strand, counting down.
CTGCGGTTGGCCGGAGCGGTACGGCATTTCTTGGTATCGCGCCCCGTCGGCATCATAGATGAACCGCGTCGAATCGCCGGGGTTGAGGAGATCCGCGGACGAGCGCAGCCGGTTGTGGGTCGCATCCATGTAGTTGGCTTCATCGCGGCTCAGGCTCGCGGTGCCGCGCACGAAGTTCCGCTTCTTGGTCCGGTTCCCCGATCCATCGTAGCGATAGATCAGCGAATCGATACCGGCGACCTGCATCAGCAGCTGGTGCCGACTGTCGTAGCTCGCCGTGATGACGTCCAGCATGCCGAGATTCTGACCACACCCCGTCAGCCCGGTGGAATAGTTGGTCGTGCGGCGGATCTGGCCATCGACGTCCACCGTTTGATGGTACACCGTAAACTTGAACGCATTGTAGCCGACGGGTTGGTTGTCAGGAGTCTGGGTGCCGCACACAAGGCGCAGCATTCCATCCTTGTCGTAGGCGTACTGGATGACGACGCCCCGCCGGTAGGTCACCTTGCTCCGTCGCCCCAGCGTATCCCACACAAATTGCACCGAGTCCGGCGTCGGGGGGCTGATCGGATTCCGCCAGCGCACCCCGACGACGGCCAAATCTCCACTCACCGCCGCGTAGCGATACCAGATGCTGTCGCTACTGTTCAACACGCCGACTGTGCCGATGAGGTGATACGTCCGCCGCCCATTCCGGTCGTAAGCATAGGTCATGGTGTTGGGAAAGGTTCCGTTCACCAAGGACTGCACCTCGGTCTTGAGAAAACCCCGCGCGAAGTACGTCCGCATGATCTTGCGGTCGCGGGCCGGCTGGGTCATCGTGAGCGCCCGCCCCATGCTGTCATAGGTATACAGGATCGAATCCTTCGGCAGCGGGCTACGCGCCGGCCACGCATACTTGGTGAGCTGCCCACCCACATCCCACACATACCGCGTCACCAGGCCGAGCCGGGAGACGGTGGAATCCACCTGCCCAGCCCGGTTGTAGAAGGTCTGCTCAGCGACACCGTAATCGTAGGTGGCCGCTGCGGTAGCCGTTGCGACCAAGGGCGCGATGTAGCAGAGCGCCGTTCGCGTGGCGTGGGGCGCGGACTGCGAAAGGTCGCTGGAAGAAACCTCTCGTCCGTCACCCCGCGAACAGTCGCCTGTACAGTGCCACCATCCAACTAGGTAATCCCGACGTTCTTAGCTGTTCGAGCCTCCTGTTTCGCATGGCCTGCTTACCCCACCAAGGCGAAGACAGCTTGGCCCGCGCACGTTCAACCAACTCCATACCGTTAGGTAGCTTAGCGCGAAGCTGGCTTCTGCTTCGGTACAGATCCTTTCGATTCGTTCCTGGTTGGATTTCTTTGGTTTGATCCCAGCCCTCATCAATCGAGCGTGCGTTGCTTCGTGAACCATTGTCGCGGCCAAGTCAGGAATTGAACGTGCCCTCATACTGGCGAGATCCATTACATAGGCGTTAATCCCGTGGTGGTAGAATTCGCCGCCACCACCGATCAGGGCAAATCCTCTCAGGTCGCGGCGCATGCGAGCCAGACGCCGAGGGTCATACTTCTCTATCAAATCGAGTGCACCAGAGACCTTCGC
>JBOHST010000395.1:0-3680 GCA_050733375.1 Gemmatimonadales bacterium | reverse complement strand
AGCGCGTCGACCGGGCGCACCGCGCCCTCGAGTCGTTCACGGCCGACGCGAGCCACGAGCTGCGCACACCACTGACCCACCTCCGTGCTCAAGTCCAGTGGGCCTCCGCCGACGGCCGATCTCCCGCGGAGGTCCGGGAGGCGCTCGCGACCGTGGAGCGCGAGCTCGACCGCACAACGAAGATGGTCGAGGAGCTGCTCCTCATCGCGAGAGGAGAGAACCGCCAGTTGACGCTCGCCCGCCAGCCGTTCGACCTGGCGGCGGTCGTCCGCGAGGTTGAGGAGATCACCCAGGCCATGGCGGCCGGACGAGAGCTCGAGGTGCGCGCGGTCCCTGCCCTCCCTGTCTGGGCGATGGGAGACGCCGACCGGACACGGCACATACTGCTCAATCTCGCTTCGAACGCGGTGCGCTACACCGTGAGCGGCAGCGTGACCTTCTCGCTCGAGTCGAACGGGGCAATCGTCGGCGTCAGAGTGCGCGATACCGGCCCCGGCATCGCCCCCGAGCACTTGGAGCGGATCTTCGATCGGTTCGTCCGCATCGACGCATCCCGCAGCCGAGCCCTCGGTGGCTCTGGGCTCGGCCTCGCGATCGCGCGGCTGCTGGCGGAGCTGCAAGGGGGCGGAGTGAAAGTCGAGAGCACGCCCGGCCGGGGCAGCGCTTTCACGCTCTGGTTGCCGGCCGCTCCCGGAGCATCGGATTAGAGTCGTGTGAGAATCCGATGGCGGGAAAGACTCGACACGGGTAGGCTCTGGCACTTGGCTGGATCGCGGAGAGAGCGGTGCGGATGCTCAGCGATGGCCGTCCGAATCCTCCCCTCGCGGCACGACGCGCCAACGCAGGCCGGGAACGTGCTCCGGCGGCTCGCACCCACGTCGGCGACCCGCCGCTGCAGGTATCCCCGAACCGCAAGCACGCTGATGATCGTGAACACGGCCACGGGGCCGATCGCCAACAGGACGGCGCTACGGCCATGACCCAGCGCTTGGACTTTGTCGAAGACTTCGCGCGAGCTCTACACCATGAGCGAGCTGTGCGCGCGGGCGGCGAGGGGACGGAACCGCGAGAATCAAGCCAGCCACCAGCGTCGCCACTCCGGGCAAGCGCGGGATGGCAGTGCGAATGGAGGGACCGGCGGGTGCTGCTCTAAAATCCCATCATCGCCCGGATCTTCGGCTCGACCTTCTCCGGCGTCCAGTACGGCTCCCACACGATCTCGATGTCGACGTCCTGCACGCCCTCCATCGGGCGGACCGCCTGATGGATGTCGTTCAGGATCTGCGGCCCGGCGGGACAGCCGGGCGACGTGAGCGTCATCTGGATGTGGACGTTGCCGTCCTCCACGTCCACGTCGTAGACGAGCCCCAGGTCGATGATGTTGAGATTCAGCTCGGGGTCCTTCACGGACCGCAGTGCCTGCCGCACCACGGCTTCGGTGAGCTCTGCCGTTGTCACGTCCATCTCCTCCCGCGAACCTTATGCGCCAGGCCCTCGCGCGGGGAGCCCCCGCACGAGGCAGTGCGGCCGCTCGGCGATCCAGCGATACACCCATCTGCCGCGAGAAGCACCCCCATACGACGAACCCCAGGCAATCCAGCGCTTCCCCGGCAAGAGGGGGCTCGCCAAGTCCCGCGGCTCAATACCGCGGCACGGACGGGTCCACCTCCGTCGCCCAGGCCTCAATGCCGCCCCGGAGGCTCCGCACCTTTGAGAAGCCCGCCGCCCGCAGGATCTCGAGCGCCCGCATCGAGCGGACGCCCTTGTGGCAGTGCGTCACGATCTCCTGGTGGCCGTCGAGCTCGGTCAGCCGCTCGGGGAGACTGCCCAGGGGAATCAGCCGCGCGCCCGGGATGCGGCAGATTTCCCACTCCCGCGTCTCGCGGACGTCCACGAGCACGAGGTCCGGATTCTCCCTGAGGTCGCGCGCCAGGTCAGTCGCCGTGATCTCCGGACCGAGGTAGGCGGGAGCCGCGCCAATCCCGCAGAAGGCTTCGTAGTCGATCAGCTCGCGTACCGACGGGTGAGACCCGCACACCGGGCAGTCGGAGTCCTTGTGGAGCGTGAGCTCCCGGAAGCGGAGCTTCAGCGCGTCGAACAGGACCAGCCGCCCCACGAGGGTGTCGCCCGCGCCCAGGATCAGCTTCAGCGTCTCCAGCGCCTGGATGCTGCCGATGATCCCGGGCAGCACGCCCAGCACGCCACCCTCGGCGCACGAAGGGACGAGCCCGGGTGGCGGGGGCTCTGAATAGAGGCAGCGGTAGCATGGGCCCGCCGCGGCGTGGAACACCGACGCCTGCCCCTCGAACCGGAAGATCGAGCCGTAGACGTTCGGCTTGCCGAGCAGCACGCACGCGTCGTTCACGAGGTAGCGCGTGGGGAAGTTGTCGGTTCCGTCCACGACGATGTCGAAGTCGCGCAGGAGCTCGAGTGCGTTCTCCGACGTGAGCCGCACCGGGAACGTCTCGACGTGCACGTGCGGGTTGAGATCCTGGAGCCGCGCCTCCGCCGACTCCAGTTTGGGGCGTCCGACCACGCCCGTCCCGTGCAGGATCTGGCGCTGGAGGTTGGTCGCATCCACGGCGTCGAAGTCCACGAGACCGATCGTCCCGACGCCCGCCGCCGCGAGGTAGAGCGCGGCGGGGGAGCCCAGCCCACCGGCGCCGACCAGCAGCACGCGCGCCGCCTTGATGCGCCGCTGCCCACCGGGCCCCACCTCGGGGAGGATGAGGTGCCGTGAGTAGCGGAGGATCTCCGCGTGGCTGAGCTCGGGGCTTGCGGTCGGCACGTCCACGCCGCCGGCCGTTGCGGCGGGAGCGGCCGCGCCACCCGCGATGCTCGGCACGATCGAGACTTCGTCGCCGTCCGCCGCGCGCGTTCCCTCGCGCGCGAGGTCGCGGATGTCCCGGTCGTTCAGGTAGACGTTGACGAACGACCGCAGCCGCCCATCGTCGCGGTAGAGATGGGTGCGCAGCTGCGCGTGCTCAACGGCCAGACGCTCCAGGATCTCGCCGACCGTTCCCGCGCTCGTCGCGACGCTGTCGCGCCCTCCGACGTACGGCCTGAGGGGCGTCGGAATGTGCACAGTCACTGGCATATCAAGGCTCCTTCACTTCGAGCTCGCGTTCCACAAAACCGCTGCGATCGTCGCGCAATTCCCACACTCGCTCCTCCTCCACCTCGCCGCCGGCGACCGACATGATGAGGTAACAGTACCACGGCCAGGCGTGCTCGGCGTCGTACGCGGAGGGGCGCGCGGGCACGTCGGGATGCGAGTGGTAGGTGCCCACCACCACGAGGCTCGCTTGGCGCGCATCGCGCTCGGCCGTGAGGAAATCCTCGGGCCCGATGAGGTAGCGGGTACGCCCGCCGCCGTCCGCAGCCCGCCGGTTGGAGACGGGCTGCTGGCGGCGCACGACGACGTGTCCGTTCGGTGTCCGCGTGCCAAGCAGGAGACCGCACCCCTCCGTCGGGTACGCCGCGGCCAGGTGACGTCGGATCTCGGCCAGCACCTCGGGGGCGATCCGCATGCTCATGGCTCTCCGAGCAGGCGTCGCTCGTCGGCGAGGCACCTAGCGCCACCGTCCGGCGCAATCGCCACGACGACCGGCGGCCTGCCGCGCTGCGCGGCCGCGCGCGCCAGCACCGCCTCCGCCGCGACGAGCGCCGCGCCAGCGGAC
>JBOHST010000394.1:0-1703 GCA_050733375.1 Gemmatimonadales bacterium | reverse complement strand
CGCTCCCGAAACTGGGGACCTCCGCCGGTGCGCGCCGACGGATGGTAGACCCCTTCACCTCGACGGCCCGGCGGCCTCGACGCGGGCGACTCTTAAGAGTCCAGGTGTGACAACGTGTTCGCCGCCTTAGAGGATTGAGGTGGCGAACGGAGTACCGTCTGGCACAGGGCGCCGGTGTGTTAGGAGCCCGTACGCCACCGTAGCTCAGTGGTAGAGCTCTCGATTCGTAATCCCGCACGGCCAGCGCACGCCAGCGCTGGCCGTCGTATTTCAGCAGTGCGGGGTGACAAACCCGATTGCTGCGCTCGTGGGCGACGGAGAGTTTGACACCACCATTGGCACCACTAGGGACGCGCGTTGCTTGCAGTTTCGCCGCCCATCCATGAGAATTCCTTCCCATGTACCAGATCGCTGCAGAACACCGCGCTCGCCTTGCTGAGCTCTGCCGGCGCTTCCACGTACGTCGCCTCGATCTCGTGGGTTCAGCCGCGCGTGACGACTTCGATCACGCTAAGAGCGACCTCGATTTTCTGGTCGAGTTCGGGCCGGCCGACGGCTTACGTGCACTGGACACGTACTTCGGCCTTAAGGAGGAACTCGAGGCCCTTTTCGGGAGGCGGGTGGACTTGGTCATGCCTGCCGCAGTTGCGAATCCTTACGTACGGGCGAATATGGAGCGCGACCGCACGACGCTGTATGCAGCGTGACGCCCGCGCATTTCTCTGGGACGTCCTCCAGGCGGCGAACAAGATCGAGCGGTTCCTTCAGGGTCAAACACGCGACGACTTCATCAGAGATGAACTGCTGCAGTCAGCGGTCGAGCGACAACTTGCCATCATCGGAGAGGCCCTGAGACAACTCTCCAAGGCTGCACCAGCAGTGGTTCAAGAGGTGAGTGACGTTAAGCAGATCATCGGGTTGCGGAATGTCCTGATTAACGGGTATGCAACCGTAGATTCTGACCTAATATGGCGATCTGTCCAGGAGGACTTGCCTGCATTGAAGCAGACGGTCGAGCGGCTGCTCGCGGGGGGCTAGACTAGCGCTGCTACCGTGGAGTACCACACCGCTAAACAGGTCGCTAAGTTAGGCGCTACCGCCACCGTAGCTCAGTGGTAGAGCTCTCGATTCGTAATCCCGCACGGCCAGCGCACCCCAGCGCTGGCCGTCGTGTTTGCAAGGAGTTAGACGTGGCTAGCGACGACCGACGCTTGTGTGCAACGCTCCTGTTGGCACCACTGTTGACACCACGCCGAGCGAGCTTATTGCGGCCGAGCTCTCGTCAACCTGCAGTCGTCCCCCAATCGCGCGACAGCAAACCCTCGTCAATCGCTGTGATCCTAAGCCGTAGCTTGAGCTGCCAGTCGGGGCGAGCGAGCGCGTTTGAGAGCCCCCAGAGGGATCGACGAGCCTCGAGAATCCGCCCGTAGGGACGCATGACCCTTACCCATCCGAGCAGCCGATAACCCGGGACCGTGATAGTCTTGGCCGTGAGCTCGGAAGCCAGCCGCCGAAATTGATCGGCCGCGGCGTTGAGCTCCGCGAGGTCTTGGACAACGGGACGGCCAGAGTCGGCGAAGTAGTGGGCGTGGTAGATGAGAGCGTCGGCAATGGCGCCCACCACCTTGCGTTGCTCGTGCAGGGGTTCGATGAGGAACCGTATGAACACCTGGCCGACCACGAGAACAATGACGCCACCGAGA
>JBOHST010000393.1:0-8536 GCA_050733375.1 Gemmatimonadales bacterium | reverse complement strand
GCGGTTGGTGACCACGCGCACCACGCGGGCCGGAGCGTCGGGGCCGAGCGTGTCGAGCAGCGCCTGCAGGTTCGTGCCGCCGCCGGAGGCGAGCACGGCGACACGAACCGGGGACACTAGCGCCGGTCGGTGGGCCCGGCGCCTGACGGCCGCTCCGGGATCTCGCGCATGTTTTCCTGCCGATTCTCGGGTTGGCAGTCGCGCGTGCCGGGTGGATCGACCGGCTTCCGCGTCGAGCTGACGGAGAGGGTGAAGGCGCCGGTCTGGCGAGTCGGGTCAGCCGTCGTGTTGACGAGGATGGTGATCGCCCCGCTCCCTCGGGCGGTGAACGCCACGCGGGAGGCGCATCCGGGGCCGCCATCGTCGTTGACCATGGAGGAATCCGCGGCGCCACGCACGATCAGCACCGGATCGAACTCGGAAGAATTGAGATCGATGGTGAGGTCCTGTCCCGAGCGGGGCGTGAACTGCCAACGCTGGTAGTACGTGGTGTCGGGGTACAGCGGGTCGGAGGCGCTCAGCCGGCCGTTGATCGTCTCCCCTACGGCGATGTTGTTCAAGGTGCCGCTGTTGGCGGGCTGGCAATCGTTGGTCGACTCGATCGGATCGAGTCCCTGCGCGACCGCCAGCGTGAATTTGCCGGTTTGGCGGTGCGGGGTGGTCGTGGTGTTGACGAGAATGGTGAACGGCCCGCTTCCCGGAGCGGTGAACGCGACGCGCGAATCGCACCCTGGCCCTCCGTCGTCGTTGATCAGCGAGGTATCCGCCGTGCCACGCACGATCAGCACCGGATCGAAGTCCGGGGAGGCCAGGTTGATCGTCACCGCTTGTCCCCGCCGCGACGTCAGCTCCCACCGCTGGTAATAGGTCGTGTCGGGATACAGCTCGTCGCTGCTGACCAGCTCACCCTGTACCGACTGGCCGACGGAGATGTTATGGGCCGCCCTCCCGGACGACACGCGCGCGGCCGAGGACTCGGCGTCGCGCGAGGCCACGACCGGCTTGCGGAGCAGTCCCTGCGCTTCGCTCACCGCTTCGGGGTCATTGTGCATGTTGCGCACCGCGTCGGTGGCGGTGGCGAAGTTCAGCGCCTGCCCGCGCTCGATCGTGCTGCGGATCACGCCGATCACCTGGCCCTGCGTGTTGAGCAGCGGCGCGCCGCTCGAGCCGTGCGAGATCGGGGCCGAGATCTGCAGCAGCTTGGTGCCTTGCACGACGCGGGATGCGGAGATGATCCCTTTGGACAGGGTGCCGGGGAGCTGGCCGAGCGGATTTGAGACGACGCTGATGTCGTCGCCGTCGCGCGCGGCCTCGCTCGTGCCCCACCGCAGCATCGCGGGCGCCGCGCCTGAAACCATCAGCATCGCCACATCCTTCGCCGTATCGGAGGCCGCCACGCTGCAGCGCAGCGCCTGGCCGTCGGATAGCTCGATCGAGCAGCCGGCAGCGCCTTCGAGCACGTGCGCCGCGGTCACCACCATGCCGGCGGGCGCGACGAAGAAGCCCGTGCCGTTGGCGAGCGTCCCACCGCTCGCGTCCAGGGCGCGGATCGTGACGACGGCCTTACGGATCTGCTGGAGGTCGACCGCCCCGGTGCTCGGCTGCTGGGCGTCGATCGGGGCGATGGCGGCAATGCAGGCCGCCAGGGTCAACAGGGCTGGCGTGCGCACAGGAAGGCTCCTCGCTTGGCGATCTCGGGATCTGGAACGGCTCCACAGGAAATCTGGCGATCGGGCCTCCCCGGCACAATCTTCGGGGCTATCGGAGCATGGCCTCCACTGCGGCCGCGAGGTCCGCCGCCTCAGGAATGTCGAGCGTTTCCGCGGCGCCGCGGTGCGTCGCACCCTGACCGGTCAACACGAGCAGCCCGTGGCCACCCAGTACGCGCGCCGGCGCCACGTCGCTCGGCCGGTCGCCCACGAACCAGGAGCGCGCGAAGTCGATCCCCAGCGCGCGGCGGGCATCCTTGAACAGCTTGGTCCCCGGTTTCCGGCAGGCGCACGGTCCGGTGACCTCCGGATGATGGGGACAAAAGAAGGCCGCGTCGATGCGCGCGCCGTCCGCGGCGAGCAGCTCGTCGAGTCGGCGCTGGAGCACGTGGTAGTCGGCTTCCGTGTAGAGGCCACGGGCGATCCCCGACTGATTGCTGATCGTCACCACGAGCCACCCCGCGTCATTCAGGCGGCGGATGGCGCCGGCGGCGCCGGCGAGCAGCTGCACCGCGTCCGGGTCATGCAGAAACCCGGGGTCGTGGACGATCGTGCCGTCGCGGTCGAGGAAGGCCGCGCCACGACTGTCCGCTCGTTCAGCCATCGAGCGCGCCGGCGACCGCGCGCGTCACCGCCTCCTCCTGACCCGGCAGGATGGTTCGGGGGTCCAGCACTACACGGTCGTTCGCGATGCGGGCGATGACCGGCGGCTCCGCCCCCCGCAGCCGTTGCACGAAGTCGTCAGCCGTCAGCTTGTCCGTCCTCAGCTGTACCAGCCACGTCTTGAGTTTCGATTCCGGAAACGATCCACCTCCCACCTCCGAGAATCCCTCGATCAGCTCGGCGAACGCATTTCTCCCTACGCTTTTCCCCCCTACGCCTTCTCTCTCTACGCCTTCTTTCAGTATCTCACCCCTACGCCGGATTTCCCCGATGTCATCCGTGAGCATCCGCAGCGTCGGTATCTCCCGACGTGCCCGCTCCGGATCCCGATACAACCCCAACGTCGCCTCGAGCGCCGCCAGGGTGTACTTGTCGGCCCGCACCGCCCGGGCGAGGGGGTCCGACCGACACGCCTCGATGGCGCGCGTTGCGCCAACGAGGATTCCCGCTTGCGGCCCGCCCAGCAGCTTGTCGCCGCTGAAGACGACCAGGTTCACCCCACTTGCCACAGCCTCCCGCACGGTGGGCTCCCCGGTGAGTCCCCAGGGCGACAAATCCATCATCAGCCCGCTGCCCAGGTCGTACAGGCTGGCCGCGCCACTCGCGTGCGCCTGCTGTGCCAGCTCCACCGCGCCGACCTCCGCGGTGAAGCCCGTCACCCGGAAGTTCGACCGGTGCACCTTGAGGAGCGCCCGGGTTTTGGGAGTGACGGCGGCCGAATAGTCGCCGAGGTGCGTGCGGTTCGTCGTGCCGACCTCGACGAGGCGCGCTCCCGAGCGCGCCATGATATCCGGCACGCGGAACGCTCCGCCGATCTCCACCAGCTCGCCGCGCGACACGATCGCTTCGCCGTCCCGCGCCAGGGCCGAGAGGGCGAGCAGCAACCCCGCCGCGGCGTTGTTCACCACCAGGGCGTCCTCGGCGCCGCTCAGCTCGACCAGCAGATCGCGGCAAATGGCGTGGCGCGAGCCGCGTGCGCCACGACCCAGGTCGTACTCGACACTGGCGTACGACTGCGCCATCGCCGTCATCGCGCGCAGCGCGGTGGGGGCGAGCAGGGCGCGGCCCAGGTTGGTGTGCAGCACGACCCCCGTGGCGTTGATCACCGGCACGAGCGACGGCGCACCGATAGCGTGGAGCCGCGCGCGCACCGCCGTGGACCACCCTCCCGAGGGCGCGGCGGCCCCGCCGGCGCGCGCGGCGTCCACCGTGGCCCGCACGGCGCGCACCACCAGGGCGCGCGGGTGCCGCGTGGCGAGCGCGGCGATTTCGGGGTCCGCGAGCAGCGTGTCCACTGATGGCAGGAGGCGTCGGGGGTCGGTCATTGGCGGGTGGTGTCCTTCGGCGCGCGCGCCGAGTCGGGACGTTGGACCGGAGCCGGCGGTCGTTTCGGGATGACCAGCACGGCGTGGCCGCCGGCGGTGGCGCCGGTCAGATTCCGCGTGCCGCGCACCTCGACGTAGTACTTCTCCCCAGGGGTGAGCAGGGTGTCGAGTCGCAGCACGAGCTTGTCCTGCGGAGCCGGCCGCTGGCGCAAGATCACGCGCAACGATGTGTCGGGCGCCGGCACGGCGCCCTGGCCCGGACGGGCGGGACCCGCCTTCGGGCGTGGAGTGTCGGGAGTCGCCGCGGTGTCGGGCCGTGCGGGCCGGCGTGCCGCATCGGGCCGCGCCTGCCCGACCGTCGTGTCTTTCCGAGTCGTGTCCCGCGCCGCCCGGATTGAATCGACGGCGGCCCGCTCGCGGGCGATGAGCGACTCGTAGTCGCTCTGCACGAGCAGCGCGCGAACGGAGAGCGGAGCCGAATCGGGGAGCGACAGCACGCGCACGTCGAGGGAATCGAGCGGTCGCGACGGGTCGAGCGGCTGGGAAAATGTCAGGCGGGCGGTAACCGAATCGACCGGCTCGGCGGCCCGGAGTCTCGGGCCGATGGTGTCGTGCGTGAAGGTCCACAGCACGACCGTGGCGCTCGAGTCGAGCGTCACGACCGTCGAGTCATACGCTTCGCGACGGTCGCGCAGCCGGTTGCCGTTCTGATCCGCCACGCCGAACACGGTGTAGCGGCCCGGCGGCAGGTTGTCGAGCCGGAAGCTGCCGGCCGAGTCCACCACCGCGAGGTAGGCGGCGGTGTCGGGGAGGCGCATCGCCCGGATCAGTCCGCCGATTAACGCGCGCTGCTCCACCCACTGCACGGCGACGCCCGCCAGGGCGGCGTGCGGGATTGCGGGACCCGTGCTGAAAACGATGGTGCGGCGCTCCTTCAAGATGTTGCGTCGCAGATCGGCGATGCCGGGCAGCACGTGGAGCTGGTAGACGCGCCCCCGCTTCCACCCTTCCTTCGGCTTCACGTGGATCGAGGAGCGATGCCAGGAGACCTTTACGTCGCCGACGGTGGGGGAGAGCAGGATGCGCGACGCGAGGCCCCCCCCGGCGGCGCCTGGATTCCCGCCGCTCATCTCCTCGATCACCCCGTCGAACTGGATGACGGCGTCGTCGCGCAGATCGGGAATGACGGCTCCCGATTCGGGGTACACCCCCAGGATGATCGGCGGCTTCTCGTCCGGCGGGCCGCCGGGCGGCTCGCCGGTGTTCGCGCACCCCGCGGCGGCCGATGCCGCCAGGGCCGCTACGAGCAGCCCAGCGCGGAGCGCTTGCCGGCGAGCACGTCGCGCTGCGCGCGCCACGTTTGCTCCTTCTCGCGCTCCCGCGCCACCACGTCGGCGGGCGCGCGGGAGACGAAGTTCGCATTGGCGAGCTTGGCGGCGAGTCCGGCGAGCTGCCGGTCGAGTCGCCCCAGCTCGTCGGAGAGCTTACGGCATTCCTGCTGCACGTCGATCGCCCCGGCCAGCGCCACCGCCACTTCACTGCCGTCGGCCAGCACCGCGTGCGCGCCGCCTGCTCCCGCCGCGGCGCCGTTCAGGGTGAGCTCTCCCAGCTGGGCGAGCCGCAGGATCGTATCCCGCTCGGCTTCGAAAGCGTGGCGCCCCTCGGCGGTGCGCGGCGCAATGGTCGCGGCGAGTCGCGTCTTGGGCGGGACCCGGTATTCGGCGCGGATGTTCCGGATCGCGGTGATCGCTTGCTGCACGGCAGTGAACGCGGCTTCGGCGGCCGCGTCGGTCCAGGCGGGGCGCGACTCGGGCCAGCGCGCCACGATCAGCAGCTCGTCGCTCGCGCGCCCGGGCAGCTTTTGCCACAACTCCTCGGTGATGAACGGGACGACCGGGTGCAACAGGCGCAGCACCGTGTCGAAGCAGTGGGCCAGCACCGCCTGTGCGGTCCGGGCGCCCGCATCCTCCGCCATGAGCCGTGGCTTCACCGCTTCCACGTACCAGTCGGCCAACTCTCCCCAGGCGAACGCGAAGCATGTCTTCGCCGCATCATCGAGGCGGAATTGCTCGAGACTGGCGGTGGCGTCGCGGAGCGTGGCTTCGGTGCGCGACAGGATCCAGCGGTCGGCGAGCGTGAGCGCGGCTCGGTCGATCGCATCGCGCGGCGTTACTTCGGCCGGGAGCTGGGACAGGATGAACCGGCCGATGTTCCACAGTTTGTTGGCGAAGTTCCGCCCGGGTGAAAACGTGGCCTCGAGGTCGTTCGGATCGAGGATCACGTCCGCGGCGAGCGAGCTGCCCGCCACCAACGTCCAGCGCAACGCGTCCGCGCCGTACAGCTGCACCACATCGAGCGGGTCGATGCCGTTCCCCAGCGACTTGGACATGCGCCGGTGCTGAGTGTCTCGCGCGGTGCCGGTCAGGTACACCGTGGTGAACGGCTTGCGGTCCATGAAGTGGTAGCCGGCCATGAGCATGCGGGCCACCCAAAAGAAGAGGATCTCCGGCGCGGTGACGAGCGTGTCTCCGGGATAGTACCGCTCGAGGTCCGACGTCTGGTTCGGCCAGCCCAAGGTCGCGAACGGCCACAGCCACGAGGAAAACCAGGTGTCGAGCACGTCCGGGTCCTGCTCGACGGCGCCGCCGCAGGCGGGACAGGCCTTGGGATCCTGACGGTCGGCCCACTGCTTGCCGCAGGCGGTACATGTGAAGATCGGAATGCGGTGCCCCCACCACAGCTGACGCGAGATATTCCAGTCCCGGATGTTGTCCATCCAGTGCTCGTAGGTCGCGCTCCAGCGCTCGGGCACGAGGGTGTACTCACCGCGCCGGTAGGCCGCGAGCACCGGCTCGGCCAGCGGTCGCATCTTCACGAACCACTGGTCGGAGAGGCGCGGCTCGACGATCGAGTCGCAGCGGTAACAACGGCGCACCGCGTGCCGGTGCGGCTCGACCTTCACGAGTAGGCCCAGCGCCTCGAGTCGCTTGACGACCTGCTTGCGCGCTTCGAAGCGATCCAGCCCCACGAGCTCCGGCGGCACCCGCGGCGCGTCGCTGCCCTGACGGTCGCCGCCATCGTCGCCCATCGTTCCGTTCTCACGCATGACGAGCGGCTTGGCGAGCCCGTGGCGCACCCCGATCTCGAAATCGCTCTCGTCGTGCGCCGGCGTCACCTTCACGAACCCGGTGCCGAACCCCCGCTCGACGCTCGGGTCGGCGAGGATCGGGATCTCGACGTCCACGATCGGCAGCCGCACCGTCTTGCCGCGGTACGCGTCGCCGCGGGGATCGTCGGGATGCACCACCACCGCCGTATCGCCGAGCAGCGTCTCCGGCCGGGTCGTGGCCACGGTCACGGCGCCGGAGCCGTCCGACAAGGGATAGCGGATATGGTAGAGGTTGCCGCTCGTTTCCTTGCGCTCGGCTTCCTCGTCCGACAGCGCGGTGAGACAGCGCGGGCACCAGTGGATCACCCGGTGGCCGCGGTAGATCAGGTCCTCTTCCCACAGGCGCACGAACACTTCGCGCACGGCGCCGGTGTACGCCGCGTCGAGCGTGAAACGGGTACGGCTCCAGTCGCACGAGCAGCCGATCTGGCGCAGCTGCTCCAGGATCGTGTTGCCGGTCTGACGCACGAACTCCCACACCCGCTCGACGAACGCCTCGCGGCCCAGATCGAACCGGGTTTTTCCCTCTTTCGCCAGCTGTCGCTCGATCACGTTCTGGGTCGCAATCCCGGCGTGGTCGGTGCCCGGCAACCACAAGGCCTCCCGGCCGCGCATGCGCTCGAAGCGGATCAGCACGTCCTGGATGGTGTTGTTGAGGCCGTGGCCCATGTGCAGCACTCCGGTCACGTTGGGCGGCGGAATTACGATGACGTACGGCGCGCGCCCCGGCCCGGTCTGGGGGGCGAACGTGCCCCGGCCTACCCAGGTCCGGTACCACCGGGCCTCGACCTCGTGCGGGGCGTACTGGGGCGGAAGCTCGAAGGTGCGAGCGGCCATTCCTTAATATCGCAGGGTGGTGAAGGGCGGTGGGGGCCGCGCGCCGTGGCAGCGCGAATCTCGACCTGCTAGAATACGCCCCAATGCCCGACGAATCAAACTCCATTCCCGCGACCCGCCTGACGCGCTGGATCCTGCTCGCGCTGGTGATCGCCGGGGGTGCGGTGCTCTACTTCCGCGACGGGGTTCGCTTCCCGCCGTTCGGTACGCCGGCGCCGGCGGCCACGCCCGACTCGACGCGCTGATCATGCCGGACAACGACATCCGCATCACCCTCCCGGACGGGAGTACGAAGGTTCTGCCTGCCGGCGCAACCGCGGCCGACGCGGCCAAGGGCATCGGCCCCGGGCTCGCCAAGGCGGCCATTGCGGCCAGCGTGAATGGCGAGGTGCGTGACCTCGCCCGTCCGCTGCCCAATGGCGCGGCGGTCGCGATTCTCACCGACCGTGACCCCCAGGCCCTCGACGTCCTGCGCCATTCCGCGGCGCACGTCCTGGCGACGGCCGTCCGGCAGCTGTTCCCGCACGCGGGCATCGGCTTCGGGCCGCCGATCGAGGACGGGTTTTACTACGACTTCGAGGTGCCCACCCCGTTCACCCCCGAAGATCTGGAAACGATCGCAGCGAAAATGCGCGAGGTCGCCACGGCCGACTATCCGTTCGTGCGCGAGGAGGTGAGCCGCGATGAGGCACTGCGCCGCTTCACAGATGATCCGCTCAAGCTCGAGCGCATCGCGGACCTGGGCCCGAACGAAGTGATATCGGTGTACACCGACGGCCCGTTCGTGGACCTGTGCCGCGGCCCGCACGTCGCGAGCACGGGGAAGATCAAGC
>JBOHST010000392.1:0-16469 GCA_050733375.1 Gemmatimonadales bacterium | reverse complement strand
AACCTCGGCGGAGCGATCGTGACGGCGGGCGGGCTCGTGTTCATCGCGGCAACGCTGGACCAGCGGCTGCGCGCCTTCGACATCGAGACCGGCACTGAGCTGTGGGCGGCCGCGCTGCCGGCGGGGGCCCACGCGCTGCCGATGACATACCTGTCGAGCGACACCGGACGCCAGTACGTGGTGATCTCCGCCGGCGGGTACGCCCAGCTCGGTACCACGCTCGGCGATTACCTGATCGCCTTCGCGCTGCCGCGGCCCGGCGTTACGCGCGCTCCGCCGACGCCCGCATCGTTCACCGGAACCTACACCGGCGAAATCATCCCCGAACGACGCCGGATTGCGGCGTCGCTCACGCTGCACGAGGACTCCGCGGGGACGGTGACGGGCGCGCTGACCACGCGCGATCCCGCGATCACCGGCACGCTCACCGGGACCCGCGCGGCCGGCACCCTGACCTACGCTATCGCGTTCACCCACCCGGCCCAGTCGTGCTCGGGTACGATCGAGGGAACCGCCGAGCTTGCCAACGAGGGCCGCCTCCTGGTGGGCGGCCTCCGCGTGTCCGGCGAGTGCAGCGGAGCGGAACCGGATTTCGGTACGCTCGCCGTGCGGCGGCCGTGAGCGCACGCGGGGGCGTGCGGCTTCCAACGCCCCCAGAGCGCCGGCGCTACTATCGGGCTGCGTTGAGACTCGCCCAGCTCGCGCGTCGGGTGAGCCGCCGACGGATCGCCCGCGGATTTCGCACGCGACTCAAGGCTGACGCGAGCTTCGTGACCGATGTCGATTTCGCCGTGGAGCAGGCGCTGCGCACTGCCATCGGGCGCAGGTTCCCCGAACACGGGATCGTTGGTGAAGAGCTCCCCGCGACCCGGCCGGACGCCGAGCTCCAGTGGATTCTCGATCCGATCGACGGCACGACGAGCCTGAAGAACGGGATCCCCTTCTACGGGACCATTATCGCGCTGCACCATCGCGGCCGACCGCTGGTCGGGGTGATCGATCTGCCCGGCCTGGATCGCTGTTACAGTGCCGGGCTCGGCCTTGGCGCCTGGCGTGATGGGCGGCGGTTGCGCCTGCGTGACGTGTCGCGCCGTGACCTGGCGCGCGAGGTCGTTTCCGCGGGCGATCGCCCGCGTTTCGTACAATGTCGTGCCGGCGCGGCGTTTGACCGCCTGCTGCGCGAGCACGCGCACGTGCGGGGCTACATCGATTGCATCGCGCATGCCTTCGCCGCCGAGGGGCTGATCGGCGCGGTGGTGGATTACGGCTTGAAACTATGGGATTTGGCGGCCACGCAGCTCCTGATCGAAGAGGCGGGAGGGCGCTATGTCAGCACCTACCGCTCGCGCGGTCCGGAGCCGCTAACCTACGGCATCATCTGCGGCAAACCGACGGTCGTCCGCTGGTTGGAACGGCTGTTTGACACAAAGGAGCGACCATGAACGAAATCGCAGCGGGTTGGTTCGGCGATCTGGTACGGGGAATCGTGCGGGCCATCGAGCTCGCGGGCATCGCGGCCATCGTGGGCGGCGGCCTCGTGGCGACCGCCCTGTTCGTCCAGGCGCTGCGCCGCGGGTCGGCGTTCGCCGGCGCGTACGGCCCGTACCGGATCCAGCTGGGTCGGGCGATCCTCCTCGGCCTCGAGCTCCTCGTGGCGGCGGACATCGTCGGCACCGTCGCCCTGGACCCCAACGTGGCGGGCGTGGCCGCATTGGGGTTGATCGTCATCATCCGAACTTTGCTCTCCTTCTCGCTGGAGGTGGAGATCAACGGTCATTGGCCCTGGGAAGAAAGCCGGCTCAAAGCCGCGGGAAGAAAGGAGCGGGCATGATGCGCCACATCCTCTGCGCGGCGTCGTGCGCGATCGCGGCCCCGTTGTCGGGCCAGGGTGCTCTCCCTGATCGCCTGTCGGCCGACATCGATCGCCGGGCCCTCGCGGTCGAGAGCCTCGTGGTGACCTGGCGGCGCGATATCCATCAGCATCCCGAGCTGGGCAATCGCGAGGTCCGCACGGCGCAACTGGTGGCCGATCACCTGCGGCGATTGGGATTGCAGGTACGCACCGGTGTCGCCCACACCGGCGTCGTCGGCGTGCTGCGCGGCGGCAAGCCAGGCCCGGTGGTGGCGCTGCGGGCCGACATGGACGCTCTGCCGGTGACCGAGCAGGTGGACTTGCCCTTCAAGTCCACGGCGCGCGCGATCTACAATGGCCAGGATGTCGGTGTGATGCACGCCTGCGGACACGACAACCACACGGCCATCCTGATGGGGGTGGCGCAGGTGCTCGCCGGCCTGAAGGCGGAGTTGCCGGGGACCGTGCTCTTCATCTTCCAGCCGGCCGAGGAGGGCCCGCCCGCGGGCGAGGAGGGAGGGGCGAAAATGATGCTCCAGGAAGGCGTGTTCGACCGGGACCGACCCGGCGCGATCTTCGCGTTGCACGTCTTCGCCGACACGGTGGGGCACATCAAGTACCGGTCCGGGCCGGCGCTTGCGGCGAGTGACCCGCTGCGCATCGTGGTGCACGGACGTCAGACACACGGGGCCCAGCCGTGGAAGGGCGTGGATCCGATCACCATCGCCGCGCAGATCGTGCTCGGCTTGCAGACCATCCCGAGCCGGCAGACCGACATCACCGTCGCGCCGTCCCTCGTGACGATCGGGAGCATCCAGGGTGGAGTGCGCAACAACATCATCCCGGATTCCGTGGTGCTGCTCGGCACGGTGCGGACGTTCGACGCCGCGATGCAGGACGACATCCATGCGCGGATCCGTCGCACCGCGTCGCTGATCGCCCAGAGCGCCGGGGCGACCGCTGACGTAACGATCCAGAAGAGCTACCCGGTCACGGTGAACGACTCCGCGCTCGTTGCGCGGATGCTGCCGACACTCGCGCGCGTCGCCGGGGAGGGCGCGCTGGGGACGTCGCTGCTGCGGACCGGCGCCGAGGACTTCTCGTACTTCGCGCAACGCGCGCCGGGATTTTACTTCTACCTGGGCGTGACACCCCGCGGCCAGAACCTCGACACGGTGGCGGTCAACCACTCGCCGCGGTTCTACGCGGATGAGCGGGCGTTGCCGGTGGGGGTGCGCGCCATGGCGCACCTGGCGGTGGATTTTCTACGGAGAGCGCGATGACGGACTAGCGGTCGACGCCCGGCCGAGCCCCCTGGCTCGGCCGGCCGACCTCCCTGAGAAACTCCCGCGACTTCCGCACTTCCTCGAGGTAGTCCCCGATCTCGTCGTCTTCGCGGGTGGAATCCCAGCTCAGCAGCTCGGTCATCTTCCGCGCCACGTTCGCCGCCACCCCGGCGCCGTGCTGCGGGTCCTCGTAGAACAAGTGCAAGCGACGGATTAACACGTCCGTCAACCGCAGCGCCATTTCCCGCTCCACCGCATACACCACTTCAGCCCGGATCTCGGGACGCGCCGGCACGAGCGGGCCGCCCAGCACCTTGTTCTTGGCGACGAGATTCAGGATCGCGGCGGATTCGGTGCCGTAGCTCGCGACCAGATGGCGCGCGGTGGCCGGGGGGAGCTCTTTCATCCGGACCGATTGCATCATGACGTCCAGCGCCGCGATCTCGCCGCCGGGGAGCGGCACGATGTCGGTCGCCGCGCGCGGTGGAACCACGCGTCCGTCGAGGCGCTTCAGCCGCTGCGCCACGAGATCGACGACGTCGCGCCCCATCACGCGATAGGTCGTGAGTTTGCCGCCGGCGATCGTGATCAGGCCGCTCGGGCTCGCCACGATGCGATGCTCGCGCGGCACCTGGCCCGCCGAGACGTTCTTGTCCCGGGCGAGCAGCGGCCGCAGCCCCGCCCAGGTAGCGATGACGTCATTGGGCGTCAGGCGCGCCTGCGGGAAGATCGCGTTGGCGGAGCGCAACAGGTACGTCACGTCTTCCCCCGTGGCCCGCACATTGTCGAGGGAAACGTTTTCCGTCTCCGTGGTCCCGATGTAGGCCAGATCGTTCCACGGCAGCAGAAACATCACCCGCCCGTCCAACGGCGAGGTGAGGGTGACGGCATCGCGCAGCCCGAGGCGCTCACGCCGTACGATGGCGTGCGCGCCTTTGGAGGGGCGGATGAGCATCGAGGCTGACGGGGCGTCGATGCGGCGCACCCGATCGACCCACGGGCCCGTGGCGTTGACCACCACCAGCGCGCGGACGATGCGCTCCTCGCCCGAGAGACTGTCTTTCACTACCACGCCGACCACGCGGCCCTCGGCGTGGATGAAGCTCGTGACCGCGGTGTAGTTCGCCACCAGCGCCCCGGCCTGAGCGGCTCCCCGCAGCGTCGCGACCACCAGCCGGGCGTCGTCCGTCTGGGCATCCCAGTAGAGCGCGGCGCCGCGCAGATCCTTGTCGCGCAATCCGGGCTCCGCTTCGCGTGCCTTGGCCGGGGTGAGCCACCGATGGAGATGGACGTTGCGGAACCCCGCCAGCAGGTCGTACAGCCACATCCCGGCGCGCAGCCTCCAGGGCGGGACGCGCGCGCCGCCATACACCGGGAACACAAAGCGCAGCGGCCGTACGAGATGCGGCGCGATGGTGAGCAGCACCCGGCGCTCGCGGCTCGCCTCGCGGACCAGACGGAATTCGTACTGCTCGAGGTACCGCAGGCCGCCGTGAATCAGCCGCGACGACCGCGAGCTCGTGCCGGCGCCGAAGTCGCCCGAGTCCACGAGGGCCGTGCGGAAGCCGCGCATCGCCGCGTCACGCGCGACGCCGGCGCCGGTGATGCCCCCGCCGATGACGAGCAGGTCCACCGGCTGCGCCTGCATCGACTCCAGCGCCGTGGCGCGCGTGCGGTATGAGAACGGTGCTTCGCCCGCCAACTCCCCTCCGGCATCAAAGCGTGATGGAGGCCCCAGGGTGGGATCAACCGGCCGGGAGAATGTAAACCTCCCTGCCCGTTTGCGGCGGTCGCGGCAGCGTCAGGGGTGGACGGCGATGCCGACGAGCGGCAAGGCGTGACCGACGGTGCCGGTCAGGATGACGGTTCCAGTCCCCAGGTTGACGGTATAGAGCTGTGACGTGGTCGTCGCAGGCGGGTTGAACGTCGCGTACGCGACTCCCGAGGCTCCGTCGATGTCCAGGCCCACGAGCTTGGCGGTGACGACCCCCGAAGACCCCACGGTCGACAGCCGGCCGCTGTTGGGAGTGGGGAGAGTCACGAACGCCGCAAATGCCGCGTCCAGGGCGTACAGGATCGTGCTGGACGCCCCAGGCTTGCTGTTGGAGTACGCCGCGGCTGTGACCGTCGGGTCGGCGCCCGCATGCACGTCGCCCGGAAGAAACGCGAGGGCGGAGTCGACCCCGACCACGGTGCCCGTCACGGGGCTGAGCCGCAGGTTCTGGTTCGAGTCGCTCACGACGCGCAGCAGGTCGACCACCGGGTTGACGTCGAACCCGAAGGCGGTGCCCGCGAGGGCCGGGGTGAATGGGCCGGCGCCGACCGCGGTGGCGGCGCCACTGACGGAATCGACGACGTACAGGCGACTGCTCGTCCCCAACGCGTACAGTTTGCCGTCGTTCGGACGGAAATCGATCCCGGCGACCCGTTCGCCGGTCTGGAGGCCGGTCACCGCCACGGTGCGGGTCACGAGATCGGGCCTGGTGGCGCGGAACACGATGAGCGTGTTGGCGCTGTCGATGCCATAGATCGCGGGCGAGGGTGAGCCGCTCGGCGGATTCGTTCCACCCGTACCGCCACACGCGAGTGTGAGCGGCAACACGAAGATCGCGGTCAGCCGTTGGTGTGGCTGCATTGGTAGTCCGTTTCGCCAACTCCCCGCTCGTTGGGGGTCGGTGTAGGTTTCCTCGTTGCCAATCCCCGTTTTCAGCGCGGGGCGTGGAGACCCGGAGGAAAATGTAATGTCGTTTCCCGACAGCCGGCGCGTCGCGATCGTCGCCGGGTGCCGCACCCCGTTCTGCAAAGCGGGCACTGCGTTGAAAGCGGCGCGGGCCGTGGACCTCGCGCGCCACGCGGCGCGCGAGCTCATCGAGCGCACCAACCTTGCTCCCGACGAAGTCGACGAAGTGATCTTCGGTCAGGTAGTGCCGTCGGCGCTCGTGCCAAACGTCGCCCGCGAGGTGAGCCTCCTGCCGCAGTTCCCCAAAGAGATACCCGCGTTCTCGCTGAATCGTGCTTGCGCCTCGTCCAATCAGGCGGTCACAGCGGCCTACGACCAGATCGTGCTGGGACACGCGGACGTCATCCTGGCCGGCGGGGCGGAGTCGCTGTCGGACGTCCCGATCCTCGCGTCTCGACGCCTGGCCGACATCCTGGTGACGGCGAGCAAGGCGCGCTCGCTCGGGGCTCGAATCGCCACCTTCGCGCAGATCCGCCCGCGCGACCTCATTCCCGTCGCACCGGCGATCGCCGAGCCGTCCACCGGCGAATCGATGGGGCAGTCGGCCGAGAAGATGGCCAAGGAGAATCGTATCGCGCGCGAGGCGCAGGACCGATGGGCGCTGCGCAGTCATCAACTCGCCGCCAGGGCCACGGCCGACGGCCGGCTCACGGCGGAGATCGCGCCCTGGTTTCCCGCCCGGGCCGGCGGCGACGTGATCACCCAGGACAACGGCATCCGTGCCGACACGTCGCTCGAACAGATGGCGACGCTCCGGCCGGTGTTCGACCGGCGCTACGGCAGCGTCACCGCGGCCAACTCGTCCCCGCTCACCGACGGTGCCTCGGCAGTGCTGGTGATGTCGGATGACGCTGCCCGGGCACTGGGCTACGAGCCACTCGCCTATCTCCGCTCCTACGCGGTCGCCGCCGTGGATCCCGGCTGGCAGCTGCTGCAGGCGCCGGTCTGGGCCGTGCCGAAGGCGCTCGAGCGCGCCAGGCTCGAGTGGAAGGATCTCGGCCTGATCGAGATCCACGAAGCGTTCGCCTCGCAGGTCCTGTCCAATCTCCAGGGATTCGCCCGGAAAGGGTGGGACATCAACGAGGATATCATCAACGTTATGGGCGGGTCGATCGCCATCGGCCATCCCTTCGGGGCGACGGGCGGCCGGCTCGTCACCACGCTCGCCAACGAGATGAAGCGGCGCGACGTGCAGTTCGGGCTGATCTCGGTCTGCGCCCAGGGCGGCATGGCGTCGGCCGTCGTGTTGGAACGACGCTGATGCCGGCGCTCACCTGGGACGTGCAGGACGGCATCGCCGTCGTCACACTCGACACGCCGGACGCGCCCGTCAACGTCATCTCGAAAACGGTGAAGGACGAGGTGTACGCGATGCTCGTCGCCCTGGAGCGCGACGCCCACGTCCGCGCGGTCGCGTTTTTCTCGGGCAAGCCAGACAATTTCATCGCCGGCGCCGACATCGAGGAGTTTGTCAAGCTGCAAACGGCGGCTGACGCCGAGCAGCTCTCGCGTGACGGCCAGGCGATGCTGGACCGCGTGGCGGCCTTCCCGAAGCCCGTCGCGGTCGGGATCCATGGGGCGTGTCTGGGTGGCGGGCTCGAGTTCGCGCTCGCCTGTCACTATCGCGTCGCGACCGATCATCCCAAGACCCAGCTCGGCCTCCCCGAGATCCAGCTCGGCATTCTCCCCGGGGCGGGTGGGTGTCAGCGCCTCCCCCGGCTGATCGGCGCGCGGGCGGCGCTCGACATCATTCTCGCGGGCAGGAGCGAGCGGGCGCCGAAAGCGTTGCGGTTGGGGATCGTGGACGAGCTCGTCCCGCCGCCGATCCTCCAGGACATCACGATCGCGGCGGCGCGTCGGATGGCGGACCGTGGCGCACCGCGCCGCAAGCGGCGGGGAGGCATCACCGGCTGGCTGCTCGACGGCAACCCGCTCGGCCGCCAGCTGGTGTTCCGGCAGGCGCGCAAACGGGTCCTGCAGCACACGAAGGGCAACTACCCGGCCCCGCTGTCCGCGCTCGACGCCGTCGCCCACGGGCTGCGCCACGGCCTGCGCGCCGGGCTGGCGCGCGAGTCGCAGCTGTTCGGCCAGCTGGCCGTGAGCGACGTGTCGCGCAAACTGGTCCAGATTTTCTTCGCGACGACCGCCTTGAAGAAGGACTACGGGATTCCGAACCCCCCGAAACCCGCCGAGGTGAAACGGCTCGCCGTGGTCGGGTCGGGATTCATGGGCTCGGGGATCGCGGGGACGGCCGTCGTGCAGGCCGGGGTCGATGTGCGCCTCCGGGACGCCGATCTGCCGCGCGTGGCCAAAGGGCTCGCGGCCGCGCGCGAGATCGTGGACGAGCGGCTCAAACGGCGCCGCATGACGCCGCACGAGCATACCCGGCTGATTGCGCTGCTCTCCGGGAGCGACGGCTACGCAGGCTTCGGCGCGGCGGGCCTCGTGATCGAGGCGGTGTTCGAAGACCTGGCGGTCAAACAGACCGTTCTCCGGGAGTGTGAGGCGATCCTGCCCGCCCACGCGGTATTCGCTTCCAACACCTCCACGATTCCGATCGCCCAGATCGCCGCGGTCGCGAACCGGCCCGAGCAGGTGATCGGGATGCATTTCTTCTCGCCGGTGGCGCGCATGCCGTTGCTGGAGGTGATTCCAAGCGCGCGCACCGCTCCGGCGACCGTGAGCACCGTGGTGGCGTTCGGTCGCCGCATGGGAAAGACGGTGATCGTGGTGCAGGACGCACCCGGGTTCTGGGTGAACCGCATCCTCGGGCCCTACATGAACGAGGCGGCCCACCTGCTGCTCGAGGGAGTCGCGGTAGAAGAGATCGATCGCGCCATGGTGCAGTTCGGTTTTCCCGTGGGGCCGATCACGCTATTGGACGAAGTGGGCCTCGATGTCGCCCAGCATGCCGGCGGTGTGCTGCAGGCGGCGTTCGGCGATCGTCTCGCCTCACCGGCTGCGCTCGGTGCCCTGGTGAAGGACGGCCGGCTGGGTCGGAAGGCCGGCAAGGGCTTCTTCACGTATCGCAACGGTCAGAAACGCGGCACCGATCCAGCCGTGTATCGCCTGCTCGGCGTGCAGCCGAATGGCGGGATCCCGGTGGCCGAAGTGACGCAGCGGCTGACGTACGCGATGCTCAACGAAGCGGCCCGCGCCGTAGGCGAGGGCGTCGTGCGTTCGCCCCGGGACGGCGACATGGGCGCCATTTTCGGGTTCGGCTTCCCGCCATTCCGCGGTGGGCCGCTGCGGTACCTGGACGACCTGGGCGCCGACCGGATCTTCGCCGACCTGCAGCGGATGGCCGAGCGTCTCGGTCCCCGCTTCACGCCCTGCGAGGTACTCGTGGAGCAGGCGCGCGCGCGGACCCGGTTCTATCCCTGATGCTGCGCGCCAGTCTGCTCTGGCTCAGCGAGCAGCCCCGGATCTTCGGATTCGTTCGCTCCAACGGCCTCGCCCGCCGGTTCGCGTCGCGTTTTGTGGCTGGCGAAACGGTCGACACGGCGCTGGCGGCGCTGCGCGAGCTCCATGCGGCGCGGATTTCCGCGAGCCTGGATCTCCTGGGCGAGTCGGTGGCCAACGCCGCCGAGGCCGGAGCAGCGCGCGACATCTACTTGGAGCTGCTCGACCGTATCCACGCGGGTGGGGCGGACGCCAACGTCTCGGTAAAACTCACCCAGATGGGGCTCGACATCGACGAGACGCTGTGCGTCGCCAACGTGCGGGCGATCCTCGCGCGCGCGAAGCAGCACGGCTCGTTCGTGCGCATCGACATGGAGGGATCCGCATACACCGCCAGGACGCTCGAGCTCTTCCGGCGGACGCTCTACCCGGAGTTCGGCAACACGGTCGGCGTGGTGTTGCAATCCTACCTGCGACGTACGGCCGAGGACGTGGAGGAAATGATCGCGCTCGGCGCACGGGTGCGACTCTGCAAGGGCGCCTACAATGAGCCCGCGCGCGTGGCGTTTCCCGCGAAGCGGGACGTGGACGCGAACTACATCGCCTGCATGGAGCGCCTGATGGACCGGGGCAACTATCCCGGTCTCGCGACGCACGATGAGCGCATGATCGCGATCGCGCAGGCGTTCGCGAAGATCAAGCGCATCGATCCGTCGCGCTACGAATTCCAGATGTTGTACGGCGTGCGGCGCGACCTGCAGCACGAGCTTCGCGAGGCGGGCCACCAGATGCGGGTTTACGTCCCGTTCGGTGGCCACTGGTACCCCTACCTCATGCGCCGGCTCGCCGAGCGCCCCGCCAATATCGGCTTCATCTTCGGTAACGTCCTGAAGGAGTCGCTACGCCGGCGCTGAGCGACGATGACGCTACTCTGGGCGGCTACCAGCGCATCCACGGGCGTCCGCCGGCATTTGGCGGCGGCGACGGGCGGGCCTACTCGGTCTCACCGCTGGTGGACGATGCCCCGGATGCCACCGGCCGGTACGGCGCGGCGTTACTGTTCGTGCGATGGGCCGAAGGCGGCGACCGCCCCGACGGCCATCTGGAGACCGAGTATCTCGCCCACGGCCTCACGCCGGAGGAGGCGCTCGCGCCGCTCCTCGCCATGACGTTGCACCAGATCCAGCAGCAGCTGGAACGCCGCATCGCCGCTCAAGGCCGGGAATGATCACCGGGGTGATCCTGGCCCGCAGCGGCGGGACGTATCGGGTGCACACCGCCGCGGGTGAGGTGACCGCGGTGCTGCGCGGCAAAATGAAGCACGCCGACGCCAGTCGTGTGGTGGCGGGCGACCATGTCGAGCTGGAGCAGCACGGTGATGGACCGGCAACCATCAGTCGGGTGCGCGAGCGCACCGGCGTCCTGGCCCGTCGCGCGGCGGCCGGCAGCACCGGCGGAGGCGCCCGGCGCTCTCAGCCGATTGCCGCGAACGTGGACCAGGTGGTGGTGGTTGCCGCGACGCGGGACCCCGAGCCGAACCCCCGAATGCTCGACCGGTTTCTCGTGATCGCCGCGGCGAACGGGCTCCCGGCCGCGGTCGTCGTGAACAAAGTGGAGCTCGACCGCGCCGTCGCGCAGACGCTCGCCAAACGCTACGCCCCCGCCGGCTACCAGGTGCTCGCCACGTCGGTAAAGGCCCCCGAAGGGCTGGTCGCGCTGCGGGATCTGCTGCGTGGACGGGAGACGGTGTTCACGGGCGCGTCTGGGGTGGGGAAGTCGAGCCTGCTGAACGCGCTCGAGCCGGGGCTGAAGCTGCGCATCGGAGCGGTCAGCGAAAAGTGGCGCACCGGAAAGCACACGACCCGCGCGGCGGAGCTCGTCCCACTCGCCCTGGGGGGCTACGTGGTGGACACACCCGGCATGCGGGAAGTGAGCGCCTGGGGGATCGCCCCCGACGAGCTGGGCGCCTGTTTCCCGGATTTCCGGCCGTATCTCGACCGCTGCCGGTTCGACAACTGCCGGCACTTGGCCGAGCCCGGGTGCGCGGTGCGTGCGGCGGCTGCGGCGGGTGACGTGGACGCCGATCGCTTGGTCTCCTACGAACGGATGTACGAGGAGATCAGCGTTCCCTCTTGGTCCAGCGGTCGGCGTCGCGGGCGGTGACCGTTCGCATCATGGCGTCGAACGCGTCGTCCAAGTCGATGAGACGCGCGAGGTTCGGGAGCGGAGAGCAGTAACCTTCCTTATATTGGCTGTTCCACCGGTCCCACGGTTGCCTGGGCTTCGCAACAACGCCACGGGAGTCTCCCACACAAATGGGCATCGACACGCCGCTCGTGACGCCGCTCGTGACGCCGTTCGTGGGAGAGCGCTACGCCGATGTGGCGGCGCTCTCCCGCCTCATTGCGCCACCCTACGACGTCATCTCGATGGAGCAGCGCAAGCGGTACGCCGCGGCGGACCCGAACAATATCGTCCATCTCATTCTGCCCGAAGCCGCCGAGGGCGTGGACCGCTACCAGGCGGCGGCGGTGCGACTCGCCGCGTGGCGCAACAGCGGCATTATCGCCGCCGACCCCGCACCCGCGGTGTACGTGGTGGCACAGACGTTCACGGCGCCGGGTGGCGCACGATGGACCCGCGTGGGCATGTTCGCGGCGGCGGCAGCCGAGCCGTACGAGACTCGTCGCATCCGGCCGCACGAGCGAACCCATCGGGGCCCCAAGGTAGACCGCCTCGAGCTCTTGCGGGCGACGCACACCAGCCTCGAGTCGATTTTCCTCCTCGCCCCCGACGCCGATGGCATGCTCGCCGCCGGCTTACGGGCTATCACCGGCGGCCCTCGGGCGCCCGACGCGACCGCCGAGCTCGACGGAGTCGAGTTGAACCTGTGGGCCACCTCCGGCGCGGAAGCGGCGCGGCTGGCGGACGTGGCCGGATCGGTGCTCTACATCGCGGACGGCCACCACCGCTACGAAACGGCGGTGGCCTACGCGCGTGAGAATCCCGCCGCCGACCGGCTGCTCGCATTCGTCGTCTCGGCGCGCGATCCGGGCCTCGTCGTGCTGCCCACGCACCGGGTGATCTACGCCGCCGATCGCGACGTGATCGGACTCGAGCCGGGGTGGCGACGCTTCTTCGAGATCACCCCCGTGCCGCCTGGGGCGGACCCGGTGCAGCTGCTCACCGCGTCCGCGCGCGATGGGACGGCGTGCATCGTCGCGAGCGGCGGGGGCGAGCGTGATCTCCTGATGCGACTCCGGCCGGACGCGCCGATTGCGGAAATGCCTGAGCTTGGTCGTACGCCCGCCGTGCGCTCACTCGACGTGGCAATCGTCGAACGGCTCGTCGTGCAGGAGATCCTTGCCTCGGGGAAATCCACGCCGACGCTCACCTACACGCCCGATCCGACCCCGGCGCTGCAGCTTGCCCATCACGGCAAGGCTTTGGCGGCCGTGCTGCTCAATCCGACACGGGTGGAGCAGGTGTTTGCCGTCGCGGACGCCGGGGACGTGATGCCCCCCAAGTCCACCTACTTCATCCCCAAGGTGCCGAGCGGGTTGGTGTTGCGAAGCGTGGCTGGGTAGGCCGCGGACCCGGATTAGTCAGCCGGACTCTGGGCCAAGGCGGCGATCAGCGCCTTGCAGAACTGCGGGAGGTCGGCCGGCGTCCGCGATGAGATGAGGTTGCGGTCCACTACCACGGCGCTGTCTTCCCACTTTACTCCCGCATTCTCCATGTCGTCCTTGATCGCCCGAACGCTCGTGGCCCGCTTGCCTTTGAGAATCTTCGCCGAGATCGGCACCCAGCCTGCGTGACAGATGAAGGCCACGGGCTTCCCGGCCTGGTAGATCTCCCGGGTCAGTTGGAGCACCGTTTCGGAGCGGCGCAGCTTGTCGGGCGCGAAGCCGCCGGGGATGACCAGTCCGTCGAATTCGGCGGCACGGACCTGGTCGAGGTCGGCATCGACCGTCACGGGGTAGCCGTGTTTCCCCGTGTAGGTGGGCTCTCCCAGCCCGGCGACCGTGGTGGCGGCGCCTTCCTCTTCGAGCCGGATCTTGGGATACCACAGCTCGAGATCCTCGTACACAGGGCCGGCGAAAATCAGCACCCTCTTACCCTGGAGAGACATGCCGTGAATATAGGGCGCAAGATCCTCCGGTGCCTCTATATTTGCCGTCCATGCCCCGCCCTCGGGACCGTATCCTCGCCAACCTCGAGACCATTTACCGCGAGGCCTACAACCGCGCCAAGACAGCCGGGGACGAGCGGCGCATGCTCGATCTCGACGCCGCCTACCAGCGCGAGCAGCTGCTGCTCGAGGTGTTGCTCGACGTCCGCGACGCCCTCACGACGCCGCCGTCGCAAGCCGCGCCGAACGTCGACCCGCTCGCCGCGATCGAAACGATCCGTCGCGTCACGAAGCTTCGCTAACCGGAGCATCACCATGTCGCACCGCTTCTCCGCATGCGTACTCGCGCTCGTCTTCATTGCCTGTGGACCAAAAGCGGACACGGTGATCCAGGGCGGGATGGTGTGGACCGGTCTTTCGTCGGGCGAGGCCCAACCCGGCGCGGTGGCGATACAGCGAGGCAAGATCCTCGCCGCCGGCGATTCGGCGACGATCGCGAAATACGTGAGCGCCCGCACGCAGGTGATCGACGCGCGCGGCGGCCTCGTCATGCCCGGCTTCGCCGACGGGCACAGTCATTTCGTGGACGGCGGCTTCCAACTCGATCTGCTCGACCTGCGCGACGCCGCGACACCACAGGAGTTCGTGCGCCGGATCGCCCAGTATGTCGGGAAACTCCAGCCGGCACAGTGGATCCTCGGTGGAGACTGGGATCACACGCTGTGGCCGGGGCATCCGCTGCCGCGCCGCGACTGGATCGACTCGGTGACCCCCCACACTCCCATGTTTATCAGCCGGCTGGACGGCCACGAGGGGCTCGCCAACACCGCTGCCCTCGCGGCCGCGGGCGTCACCCGGGAGACCCCCACGCCGGCGGGAGGAGAAATCCTGCACGACGCCAAGACGGGGGAGCCGACAGGCATTTTCAAGGACCAGGCGATGGACCTGATCTACGCGGCGGTCCCCGCGGCGAACGCTGAGCAACTGGACTCAGCGCTGGCCCGCGCTCTCGCCTACGCGGCATCGCTCGGCGTCACGGCGACGGCGCACATGTCTACCTCGTGGGCGCAGCTCGCGAGCTACCGGCGCATGGAGCGGGCCGGGCGCATGACGCTGCGCGCGTACCTGTTTCTTCCGCTCGACCAATGGCGCGCCGTGGCCGACTCGATCGCTCGCTCCGAGGCAGGCGACTGGGCGCGCATCGCGGGCCTCAAGGGGTTCATGGACGGCTCGGCCGGGTCCCGTACGGCCTATTTCTTCGGCGCGTACGACGACTCCGCCGGCTATAACGGACTGCTGCGGAACCCCGAGGCGGACATGCGCACGTGGATCGGCAACGCCGATTCGGCGGGTCTGCAGCTTGCCGTGCATGCCATCGGCGACCATGCCAACGCCATGCTGCTCGCCATCTACGACAGCGTCGCGAGGGCGCACGGCGCGCGCGACCGGCGGTTCCGCATCGAACACGCGCAACATCTCCGGCCCGAGGACATCCCCAAGTTCGGCGCGCAGCGCATCGTCGCCTCGATGCAGCCCGCGCATCTCATCGACGACGGCCGCTGGGTGCAGCAGCGGATTGGGCCGGAACGCATCAAGACGACGTACGCGTTCCGAACCCTGCTGGACAGCGATGCGCCGCTCGCCTTCGGGTCCGACTGGTCGGTGGCGACGCTCGACCCGCTGATCGGCGTCGCCACCGCCGTCACGCGGCGCACCTCCGACGACAAGAATCCGGGCGGCTGGGTCCCGGAGCAGAAGATCACCTTGAGCGAAGCGCTGCGCGCCTATACGGCGGGGAACGCCCGGGGAGTGTTCGCGGAGAATCAGTGGGGAACGCTCGCGCCCGGTCGCGACGCCGACGTGGTCGTCCTCGATCGGAATCTCTTCACCATGCCGCCTGAGTCACTCGCCACGGCTCGGGTTGTCGTGACCATTGTCGGCGGCAAGATCGTCTTCCGAAAAACCTGACGGCTGACGACTGATGGCTGATGACTAGCCGGAGTATTTGAAACCAGTTTCCTGCAACGTGAGCGCCTGCGCATCGGCGCTCTCCACGCCTGCCTCCACCACCTCGCCCAGCACCAGCGTGTGATCGCCCGCAGGGAGCGAGGCGATCGCGCGACATTCCACCCACCCCAATGCTTCCACCAGCACCGGCGTCTTGGATACGGGAGCCGGCTTGGTCTTGATCCCTCTGAGCTTTTGGGGCGCCTGCTCAGAGGACCGTCCCAGCTTGCCGGCCAGCTCGCGCTGCCCCGACGCGAGCAGACTCACCGCGAAATAGTGGGCGTCGCGGATCATCTCGATCGTCTTGGACGTGTTCTCGATGGCCACGACGATCATCGGCGGCTCGAACGCCGCCTGGGTGATCCAATTGGCCGTCATGCCGTGCTCTTCGCCGCCCGACGAGACGGTCACCACGTAGAGGCCATAGGGGAAATGGCGGAGCACGGTTTTCTTGGCGGCGGCATCCATGGAGCACCCGGAAGCAAGAGATCAAGGCAACATCTAGAAATATTGACCGCCGCAGAGCCGGCGCCAAGTCGGGCGTACCGTACCGTACTCTACCCCGTAAGCTGTCGCGTTTCCGCCCCACCCTGTCGCGAGAGGACCCTATCGGAGACAGACTGAGTGAACCATGTTCGGCATCCGCGACCACCTTCCCGCGGAGGGGGATCCTGTTGCGCCGGTCTTGTTTGGCCACGATCGTAGCTGCACTCCTCACGATTGCCTCGCCATCTGCGGGCCAGACCGGGGAGCGACCAGTCAGCCTCGATTCGCTCGAATCCGCCGCGCGGCGAGACTCCCTCGACCCTGAAACCCTGTATCGTCTCGCGTTGCGCTACGACATCGTCAAACGCTACGACGACGCAGCGCGCGTGGCGCGGCAGGCGGTGGCAATCGATCCGCGCTACGCACCTGCCTGGCTGCTCCTCGGGTACATCCCCTATGATCGGCGTCCCAAGCTCTGGTCCGAAGTGGCGAGAGGGAAAGTGCCGCCGGCCTGGCGCGACTCGGTCGCGGAGTCCGGGCGGCTGTTCCACCGCGCGTTCCTCA
>JBOHST010000391.1:0-6674 GCA_050733375.1 Gemmatimonadales bacterium | reverse complement strand
GGCGAATGGTGTCGCTTCCATCCTCATGAAGATCTCGCCACCGTCCCCCAGTAGTGCATACAGGCGCTCGGCGTCCGCTTCACTATCGAGTGTGAGGGTAAGGTAGGCGCTTCGCATAGGCTCGCTGTGCGGAATGTCCGCCCCCATCAGCACTGTCGTGCCGATCGCCATGCGGGCGTGCAGGACCTTCTCCTTCCAGTCGACAGCGATGTTGGGGTTGGGTTGCTCCCCATGCCGGATGATTCCAGTAATCGTGCCTCCAAGGTGATGCTCGTAAAAGCGGAACGCCTGCTCGCAGTTGCCGCGGTAGTTCAGATAGACATCCAGTCTCATTGAGTCACCTCGTCGAACAGCGTGTGACGTCAAAACGAAAGGCGTCGAGCCGACGCCGCCGGTTGTTCGGCCGCCGAATCATCAGGTCCGCACGCCCACTTGGTAGGCGATCCAAAAACACGCGACGGCGAGGGTCACGATTCCCGCGACGCAGAGCGCGAGCGCTGGCGCAAGGCGGCGGTCGAGCTCGGGGACCTGCGCGCGCCCATAGCCGCGGAGGAACACCGCAGCGGCAGCCAGGGCCAGGAGTATCCCAGCAATGAGGTCCGCGAGGTAATGCTGTTTAGTGAAGAGCGTGGAAAGTGCGACCAGTGAGGCACAGGAGATGGCGATCACTCCAAGCGAGCGATGCACCCGAGAGCAGGCCAGGCCAGAAACGAACGAGTGGGCGACGTGGAGCGAAGGAAAGCAGTTGTACGGTGGGTCGGCGTCGTAGAGGAATCGAAGCCCCCAGACGGCGAAGCCGTTGCCCGTCACCGCGTCCGGACGTGGGGCGACGGTCGGATACAGCAGGAACCAGACATATGCTGTGCTCCACACCGTGAGGTACGCCCATACGGTGCGGCGAATCAAGTCCTCGTGTCGAACGACGAAGACCGGCAGCAGGATGAGGAAGAGGTAGAGTGCTCCATAGACCAGGGCCCACGCTGGCACGAGGGGCAACTGTCGGTCCCAGGCCACCGCGGGCGCATGCACCGCACCAGGGGCTCGGCCTGCAATGACGAGATAGAACGGCACCAGCGAGACGAGCAGGACCATGGGAATGGTCACGGGGTACGGTCGAGTGAGTGATTGCCCGAGAGTGCTCCATGTGACCCGGGGGCCATCGGGAGTGTCCGTCGACCGGTCGTGTGTCATCGTGGCCTCAAGTTCGGCGGAGGGACGGCGGTTCTGGAGACGGCTTCGGGTGCTCTTTCCAGCCAAAGAGGAACCTCCTGCTTTCCCCATGGAGAAAGTTCATATACGCCAAGTGACGCTCTGTCGAACCACCCATACGCGTCTCTATACAAGACCTCCCTCGCCTTCGGGTCTCGTAGGGTGCGGGCAATATGCGAAGCCTTGATGGCTTCGTGCTGCTGGAGGAACTGGGCGATGGTCAGCGTCCGCTGTCGGTAGACGGTCATGACGCCGGCCCGCTTTTCTGTCCCGCCGAGGTTGGGGTCACCGACCCGTTTTCTGAACTCTCCAAGCAGTTCTTCAGCGTGTCGGGGCAGACCGCCGCTGGTTAGGCGGCAGCGTACTTCGCGCATCGAGCCGGAGGGCCGTGCCTCGGCCACCAATGCCATGACCACAAACTGTAGTCCGGTCAGCGCCGCGGTTGAGGTCCCGACGATGACGTAGAAGCTCTCCCACGCAGTAAAGGCTGCCAGAGTTGAGTGGTCCACAGTGGATCCTCGAGAGAAGCGGTCAACGCGATGCGGGCCGGCAGCTTCGACCACTGGTTAGCACCGAAGCCCTGTAACTAGCGAAGACGCCCCAGCTCAACGGCCAGAACAGCGCCGGCAAAAGTCTGCTCGCTATTGATGTTGAGAAACCCATAGATCCCGACGCCGAGCGCTGGGAAGGGGTGCCACGCCGCGCGTGCGGCGCCCGGTAAACTGATGCGCGCGGACACGGGGACGCAGGCAGCGACGAGACTGCAGCGTTCGCCATCCACGAAGGCCACCCCTATTGAGCCTCCCGCCATGCCCCGTCTCCACCGGCCGGCACGACCATAGAGCAGAGCAAGATCCCAGAAACGATCGTGGAAGATGCTCTCGACCGCTGCCGAACGAACCGAGATGAGGTGCTGGCGAATCGCAACGTCCAGCCCAATGACGGTGGCGAATCCCTCCGTGCCGACCCCGAGGCCTCCCGTGGCCCAGAAACGAACGGGGTGTTCTGCTGGACGCTGCTGCTGCGCAACCATCGGCGTCCCTGCGAGGGAGAGCACGATCACCAGATTGTTGAGCAGTAAGGAACGCATGTGGCCCTCGTGTCGCTGCCGAACGGATTGCGCTGAAGCTGCGGCGTGCGACGGCCGCAGACAAGACAGACCCGTCCCGACACCGAGCAGGAGGAACGCTGGGACGAACCCATGAGTCAGAGTCTGAGGATCGAGTCACCGATGAAGTCGCCCAGGGTATGCGGGATCCACGGGGCCCAGAGCGAACGCGCCGCGATCCACGGATAGGCGAATACGACGGCAACCACTCCAACGACCACCCGCAAAGCAATGGGGTACTGCTCGTGCCCGGCTGAACCCAGGGGGTGATCTCGTGGTCGCTGATCCACCAAGCAACTAACGCCGCGGCGAGGAGGGCGATGTGGGGAGGCGCCTGTTCATGGAATCGGCCTCCGAACTCTAAGTGGTACCTCGACTTGATTCGTTTCAGCAAGCTGCAGGGTTGGACAGGTGTGAGGGTAATAAGGTTGTTAAGCGGCGCACCTACTGAGCAAGGGCCAAAGGATCAATCCCCCGAACCAGGTCCAACGAGCTGCCGACCGCCGCCACCACCGCCGATCGACGGCTGAGCCCTGCAAGCTGGCGAATGCGGAAGACCGCTTCGATGCCTGTGCAGTGCGCACCAAGCAAGTACGCCAGACCCGCGCCCCGAAGGCGTTCGGCGGTCCAGGCAAGCGTCTCGTCGGTCGCCGCGAAGAGGTGGAGCCCGCCGACCACCGGATACGGGGGATGGCGCCCGGCGATGTCCTGGGCATACTCGACGGTGTTGACCACGCCGGCATGACCGCACCCCGTCACTGCAACGGGCCTTTTGTCGGTGCTGATGACCAGCGACATGTTCTCCGGCAGCGTGTCCGGCACGAGACCTCCCGCCGTCACTACGCTGACTCCCGCGCGCCAATTCCGCTCGGCGTGGCGCCGAGGCACGGGCCCCGTGAGCCACACGCCAGGCCATAGCTCGGTCGGCCTACTGTGCTCTATGAAGACGGCGCCCGCAGCTTCCACGAGGGGCTTCAACCGGAGCATCGGGGTTCGCCTCCTGATCGC
Organism: Gemmatimonadales bacterium; assembly: GCA_050733375.1. Lineage (GTDB taxonomy): Bacteria > Gemmatimonadota > Gemmatimonadetes > Gemmatimonadales > GWC2-71-9 > DASTHG01. Next base: position 3,349 of record JBOHST010000391.1, on the reverse strand, counting down.
TCCCTGCCCGACGACGACTCAAGAAGACCGCGGGGGCCACATGAATGCGGGAGAGAGCTCTCGGATTGGCCTTGGCAAGCTCGCGGCGGAGCGTCAGGAGCCCTCCGGCATGATCGGCGTGGTGATGGCCGAGTACGACGTCGGTAACGTTCGAAAGATCGATTCCGAGCTCGTGCGCATTCTGAAGCACGATTTCGGGCCGGTCCCCCGTGTCGAATAGCAGGCGGTGCCCATCTACTTCTACCAGCGCGGCGAAGCCCCATTCGCCGATTCCCGCATCGGCGAGCATGGTGGAGAGCACCGTAATGTGCAGTGACTTGACGCCCTGTACGGTCGGCGGAGGCGGTCCTGACGATGCACTGGGAGCCTGGGAAGTCGCTACGTTGACCGCCAGGACCGAAACGATGCAGACTCGAGAGACCGAGACGCTCAGCCTCATGGTTCCTCCCACGGCCGATGGCTTTGTCCCTGCGCCGTCTAACGGGAATGAGCATGAGCTGCGGCCTGCGGCCGCTGCGCGCCGGCAGCTTCATGCGCTGGTTAGGCCTCGCCCACTCCGAGGTGCGGCACGATTTCGAAGCGCTTAGTCATGAGGTAGCGCTCGTGACCAACGAACCCATGCGTCCGGTACAGCTCGATGGCACACTCCTTTTTATGCTCGACTACCAAGTGAAGGGCTCGAACCCCGAGGGTTAGGCAGGCTGCCTCGAGAACGTCCAACGCTTCCCGAGCCAGGCCGCGGCGGGGATGCCTGGGCACCACGAACAGCTCGTCGAGGACGGCGTCACGGCCGTGGTACTCGAGGCTGTACCCGAACGTGAGAACGACGTACGCGACCGGTCTAGCCCCGTCCTCGACAACCCAGGCTCGTCCGAGGCTCGGAGTGTTCAGTAACTGCTCCCAGGCAGTCCGCGCCGCTCGTTCGGCAAAGAGATATCCGTCCTCGGCATAATACTGTTGCTGCAATGCCAAGAGGCCCTCGAGATCCGCAATGGTTGATGGCCGAAAGGAAGCCATGGAGTATTTGGGGAGCTGGTGGGCGGCGGCCTACTATCTCAGTTCCAGGTCGACCAAGCACCCATCCGCTGGCTTGGTGGACACGCCGGCCCTCGCCCGTGTCTCAGCATGCACCGCCGTGAATCTGAAAATCTTCACGAAGGCACCGACGACGAGGCCGACCTCCAAAAGGCCGAGATATTTTCCGGGACAGACGCGCGGGCCGTACCCGAATCCAAAGTGAAGAATGTCCTTCGCGGAACGGCCCTGTGTAGCGAGCCTGTCCCATCTGTCTGGTGCAAAGGCTTCCGCCGAGTGTCCGGTCAACGCCGCTCCCCAGAAGTCTTCACACCGGTTGGCGTGCCACACGTCCAGCACAACGTGCGTTCGCTGCGGAATGAACAGCTTCCGACCGTCAGCCGTTTCGATCCAGGTGTCGACCGTCGTCCAGCGAGGGAGGAAGTACAGCGAAGGAGTGAGGCGCAGCGTTTCTTCCAGCACGCGATTGAGCAGCACGGCCTGTTCCAGGTTATTCGGATCATACACATCGATCGACTTGACTTCCTCGTACACGCGATCCTGAACGTGGGGGGCGCGCGACAGGTGCGACAGTGCCCAACTGGCGAACGAGGTCGTTGCCTCCAGCGCGCCCGCCAAAAACACCCGGATATTGCTGCGGAGCGCACTATTGGTTGCATCGGACTTGAACTCGGCCCACAGACCAAGACCGTTCGTCCGCCCGCCCAGGGCAATATCGGTCAGCGACTCAAATGCAACGTGGGCGCGGTTGAGTGATCTCTTTCGTCCGGTGATGATGGCCAGGGGTGCACGAAGAGGGTGGGCTATCGTGTCGTGGACCATGTGTTCGATACAGCATGCGAGCGACGGAACAAACCGATCGCGGAGTTCCTCGTATGAGACACTCCCGCCAAAGAAGTTGTTCACCAGCATCTCGAGCATCACTACGGCGATCTCCGGCTCGAGCGCAACCCGCGTTACCCGCTGACCAGTGGCTTGCTGCCGGAACCGAAGCAACTCCAAGCGCTTCGCGACGGTCGCGCGGAAGGTAAGCTCGAACTCGTGAAACTTTTCCGGCTGAAACAGGTTTGACCGACTGAACGATGGCGCGGCCAGCTGTTTTTGCCTCCGCCACAGCGGACCATTGGCGTACAGCAGCGAATCTTTGCCGGTCGCCCGAGCAATGCCCGCCGTCGGCGCGGTATCCCGATCGAACTGCCCGGGCTTGTCGCCAGTGGCGGCCAGCACTACCCGGATGACCGCCGGCTCCCGAGTGACCAGCACCAGGGGCAGGCCGGGCACAGCGAGATAACGGTTATGCTTTCCCGATCCCGTTTCGCGCTCGGAGGCCCAGAAGATGGTATCAAGAATGCGGAGGGGCTCGCGGTAGTTCCACAGATGCGGAAACGGCAGGCTCGGCCGTCCGAACCCGAACAGAGGGACCCGCGTGGGCATCCAGTCCCCCGCGAACGGGCTCGCTCCGCGCACGTCCCGCATGAACTGTCTCCACCACGTTCGCAGCGACATTGCTGGCTGATCGCTCGCTGTCGCTCCCGGGTCCATGGCACCTGCGCTTACCGCCGACCATGGCCGAAATGGTCGGCGACGATGTCGATTAACGCAGTTCCCCCAATGTGCCGCGCCTTCAGCTTCAAGCGCGTGATATTTCCAAGAAGTGCCCTCAAGGAGTAGCGTCTCATCGATCGCCCAAGATCGTGATCCGTCACCTCAGGAGGGCACTCCCATGTGGTACTCCGGCATCGACCAGCACCGGGCGTTCTGCGTCATCACAACCTACGGGCCCGACGGTCCGCGCGTCAAACAGGCCCGCGTTCCGAGCACGGCGCTCGCACTGCTCGAGAAGTTCAACGTCGGCACCGTCGCCGAGCTGACGGACCTGTATCAGCTCCAGGCCGGGTGTCATCAGGCACAGATCCAGCTGCTCGAGAACCAAGTCACGATCCTCGAACGGCGCGCTCCATCCCTGCTGATCCCCAACGCCGACGTGCAGCGCCTCCTCTGGATTCCGGGCCTCGGCAAGGTGAATGCGTTCACCGTCTCCACCGAGATCGGCGGCATCACCCGCTTCCCCTCGGCCCGGCAGTTCTTCTCCTACTGCCGCCTGGTCCCCGGCGCCGCCAACTCCGGCGACCACACGCGGCATCGCTCTGGATCGAAGGCCGGGAACCGCTACCTCAAGCTCGCCTTCAGTCACGCCGGCATCCGCGCGGTGCAGTACTACCCCGAGATCCGGGCCTGCTTCAAAGCCCAAGCCCGGCGCAAGCCCATTCGGATCGCCCGCACCCTGGTCGCGCTCGAGTTGGCGCGCATTGTC
>JBOHST010000390.1:0-2486 GCA_050733375.1 Gemmatimonadales bacterium | reverse complement strand
CTCGGGATCGGCGCGGCCGCCCAGGCGGTGGAAGGGGTCGTGCGCAAGCTGGTACGCGGCGTGGCCGGCGGGCTCTTGGGCGGCGTGATCGGCGGAGCCGGCGGGCTCGCCGCGGGGGCCGCCGTGTCGTTTGCCGCCACCTATGCCCTGGGTCATGCCGCCAAGCAGTACTACGCGCAGGGCCGGCGCCTCAGCACCGCGGATCTCCGCGCGCTGTTCGGTCGCTTTCAAGAGGAAGCCAAGACCATCTTCCCGAAAGTTCAGGATCAGATCCAAACGCAGGCGAAGTCGCTGAACCTGAAGTCGCTGCTGCGCGACATGGGTTGAGTCCTACCGGCGCAGCCGCCGGATCTCCTCCAATACTTCGATATCGGCCGCGTCCTGAAGTCGGCCGGTGCGCTTCGTTTCAATCAAGTCCTCGATCGAAATCACGGGGATCGGCACGCCGTCCACCTCGATCGTGAGCGCGTTCGGCGCCGCCTGGTCGTATTTCACGCGCCAGGCCACCGTGAACACATCCACCGCCGGATCGTCGCCGATCACGGTGATCGGCCGCTTGAGAATCTCCTCGGCGCCCCACTCGCGGGCGAAGCCGTACCCTACGGTGGCGAGGCCAGCGAGGACCCGCTCCGCGTTTTCAACCGTGCGCTCTATCAGGATATCCATGTCCGAGGTCGCGCGCGCGTAGCCGTGGAGCACGCAGGCGACGCCGCCGATCACGAGGTATCTCGCGCCCGCGACGTTTAGCGCCGCACAGACCTGTGCGGCGATTGCCCGGGGCGTTACGCCCCGGCGAGGCGCCCCTTCTTCCACTCGTGGAAATCCTCGTAGGAGTCGAACCCGATGATTTGTTGACGCCGCGGTGTGCCCCTGGCGCGACGTGCGAGCCGTCCCAGGTCTTCCGCCCTACGCAGCCGCTCGGCGGGGGGGAGCGAGAGATCGGCCTCGAGATGCCGCCGCCGGGCATCTGCTACCTGACGCACCTCATATGGTGGAGGAGTGTCCTCCGCCACCCGGTTGCCGCCCCCGGCCCGTTGGGTCAGGTAGGCCCGCAACGCCTCCACCACTACCCAACTGCGCGAACGGTCGAGCTCGGCGGCACGCCGGTCAGCGTCCGCCACTACGGCTCGGGGCAGGGTGATCGAGATGCGCGCGAGTGCCACAGTCATACTCCGTAATATCAGATAATACCAATCTACGTATGGGAGCATCGGTGGTCAAGCACGCGGTCATCAACCTTGACATATCTAATGTTGTTGATATGTTATCGCCTGTGACCACAGCGACCCTTCCCTCCGCGAACCGTGCAGCGCGCTGGTTCCACGCGCTCTCCGATGAGACGCGGCTCCAGATTGTCGAGATGCTCTCGCATGGAGATCGGTGCGTGTGCGAGCTGATGAGTTCGCTCGAGGCGGCGCAGTCCCGCTTGTCGTTCCATCTCAAGACGCTGAAAGACGCAGGCCTCGTGACCGACCGCCGCGAAGGGCGTTGGATCTACTACTCGCTGAATCCCGATGCCCTGAACGAAATGGCCGGATTCCTGCGGGCGGTGAAACCCGGGAAGCATGCCGGGAGCTGCGCCCAGGCTTGCTGCAGTTAGGCAGTTTTTTTTCATCTACATATCAACCTTTGTTGATACGCTGACGCGAGGGAGGGTGAACGCATGAGTGACCAACAGATCAAGGACGCGGTGAAACAGCGGTACGGGCAGGCGGCGCGCAGCGTGCTGGCCGGCGATCGCGGCGGGTGTGGGTGCGGAACCGGAACCGGCGGTTGTGGCTGCGATCCGGTCGGCTCCGAGCTGTACACGTCCAGCGAGACCGCGACGCTTCCCGAAAACGCCGTGCTCGCGTCGCTCGGTTGTGGCAATCCCACCGCCCTGGCCGAGCTGCACCGGGGCGAGACCGTCCTGGACCTGGGTTCTGGAGGCGGGATCGACGTCCTGCTGTCCGCCCGCGCGGTGGGGCCGACCGGGAAGGTCTATGGCCTCGACATGACCGACGAGATGCTCGAGCTCGCGCGCGAGAACCAGCGCACGGCTGGCGTCAGCAACGTCGAGTTCCTGAAAGGGGAGATCGAGCACATCCCGCTGCCCGACGCCTCGGTGGACGTGATCATCTCGAACTGCGTCATCAACCTCTCGGCCGACAAGCGGCAGGTTCTCGCCGAAGCCTTCCGCGTCCTCAAGCCGGGCGGCCGTTTCGCCGTCTCGGACGTCGTAGTGCGTGGAGCGGTCCCCGCCGACGTGCGGCGCAGCATGGAGCTGTGGGTGGGCTGTGTGGCCGGCGCGCTGGACGAAAGGGAGTACCAGCGGATGCTCGGCTCGGTGGGATTCTCCGGCATCTCGATCGAGCCCACACGGGTGTACGAGTTCGAGGACGCGCGGGCGGTGCTGACGGGCGCCGGACTCGACACCGAATCGCTGGCGCGGGAGGTCGGCGGCCGGATCATGGGGGCGTTCGTGCGCGCCCGAAAGCCCGCATGAG
>JBOHST010000389.1:0-3187 GCA_050733375.1 Gemmatimonadales bacterium | reverse complement strand
GTACGCGTACTGCTCGGCAATGTGGGGGTTGCCCCACTGCTCCCACTCCTGGGCGGTGAGCGGCAGGGAGGCATCCATCATCGTATTGATGACGTCCACGAACGGCACCTCCGCCACGACGGCCCGGAACAGGTCGGGGCGCTGGTTCACCACCACCCCCATGAGGAGCCCACCGGCGCTGCCGCCGTTGGCGACCAACCGGTCGGGGCTAGTGTATTTGCGGCGCACCAGCTCCTGGGCGACGTCGATGTAGTCGCGGAACGTGTTCATCTTGTTCATCATCTTGCCGTCGTCGTACCACTGCCGGCCCATCTCCTGGCCGCCGCGGATGTGCGCGATGGCGTAGCCAAAGCCTCGATCGACGAGACTCAGGACCGACGAGTTGAACGTCGGCTCGATCGTGGCCCCGTACGAGCCGTAGGCGTACAGGAGCAACGGGCGACTCCCGTCCTGCGGGGTACCGCGTTGCAACAGAAGCGATACGGGCACCTGCGCCCCATCGCGGGCGGATGCCATGAAGCGCCGCACCTCGTACCGGCTCGAATCGTAACCGCTCGGAATCTCCTGGCGTTTCTTCAACTCCCGCGTCCGGGTCTGCAGGTCGTAGTCGAACACCGAGTTTGGCGTGACGAGGGACGAATAGGAGAACCGGAAGGTTCGAGTATCGAATTCCGGATTGTTGCCGGGGAACACGCCGTAGGCGACCGCCGGGAAGGTCACATAGTGCGTTTGGTTCGTCGCCACGTCCGTCACCCGCAGGCGCCGCAGCCCGCCAGCCCGCTCACTCACGACGACGAACCGCTTGAACGCATCGACCCCTTCGACAAAGACGGAGTCACGGTGCGGCAACCAATCGGTCCAGCTCGCCGGCGTCCGACCCGCATCCGGCGCGCGCAGGAGCCGGAAATTGCGCGCCTGGTCGTTCGAGTAGAGTAGGAAGAACCCGTCGGCGTGCTCGACACTGTACTCGACGCTCGCCCGTCGCGGCGCGATCACCCACGGCGCCGCGGTGGGCGTGGCAGTCGGGATCACGCGCCACTCGGACGAGGTGAATCCATCCGCGGGGATGAACACGTACTTCCCGCTGCGCGATCGGAAGACCGACACGTCGTTGAGCACGTTGTCTTCCTGGAAGACCTTCACATCCTGGTCCCGTGCCGCGCCGATTACGTGCCGCCAGACCGCGTTCCCCCGCTTGGCGGAATCGGCGGTCATGTAGAAGAAGGTGCGATTGTCATTCGCCCACGCGGTGCCGTTCCACACCCCGACGAGGGAGTCCGTGAGGCGTCCGGAGCGGAGATCCTTCACGTAGAGGGTGTACTCGCGGAAGGCGGTCGTATCTTCGAGGTAGAGCAGCAGCTGGGCATCGGGGCTCACGTCGAAGCCGCCCAAGGCGTGGAAGGTCTTTCCGGCCGCGAGGGCGTTCTGATCGAGGATCACCTCTTCGGACGCCGAGAGCGTCCCCCGTTTGCGACAGAAAATGGGATAAGACTTCCCCAGCTCGGTGCGGGTGTAATACCAGTACCCGCCGTCCCGATAGGGGACGCTGAGATCGGTTTCCTTGATTCGACCGAGGACCTCCTGGTACAGCCGCTCCCGCAGCGCTTCGGTGTGCTGCGTGCCGGCGGCGGTGTAGGCATTCTCCGCCTCCAGGTACGCCATGACCTCGGGGTTCTGTTTGTCGCGCAGCCAGGTATAGTTGTCGACCAGAATGTCGCCATGGATCGTATCCACCTTGGGTGCGACGCGGGCGACGGGAGGGGTCGGCGATTGGGCAGCGGCCCCAGGGGCGACGGCCAGCAGCAGGGCAAGCGCGGGGGAGAATCGCATCCGCACGTCAGGCTCCGGTGAGAAGGAAGTGGAATGCCTCGGGGATCACTCTGCGAACCGCTTCCCCAGCTCCCCGATGACGGACTGGGAGAAAAAACCTACTTGAAAGGCCGCGCTAAACACGAGCAGAGCTTCACCCATGACTCGGACCCGCTCGAACACGAGACCGTACAGCAAAATCGCAATCACGAACGACACCACGGCGGTCAGCAGGAATCCTTTCCAATCCCAGCCGACCTTGGATTTGTCGACGGCCTTGAAGTAGCGAACGGCGTAGTCGTAGACGTACTTGCCGATCACCCCGGCGGCGATCCCTGAGAGAATCAGCGGGGCGAGGTATCGGGCGGCCAGGGCGGCGAGGTCGATCATACTTCGGCGGGTGCCTCGGGCGGCTCCGGCTCGTCAGGCTTCGCCTCCGGCGTCTGTTTCGCTCGGTCCAGTTTGCGCTGCCGTTTCTCTTCCTTCTTCAGCTGCCGGCGAAGCTCTTTCTGTCGCTTCTCGAATCCGTAGTTGTTTCTTGGCAAGGGATCACTCCCAGTCGAAGTCAGGGCGGAAGCCGGGTGGCAATCCCAAGATAGTCAGGCGACCCCAGCGGGGGCAGCGAGTCGGCAGGGAAGGCCGATCCGAACCGAGCGGCCGTCAGATCCCATGTCGCTCCAGCCGGGCCGCGAGGCTCGCTAGGTGCGACCGCCGCGTCCTTAGGCGGTGCCCGGTTCCGTGTCGAAAAACTCCACGGTGCCGGTCTCCAGAGAGTACTCGGCGCCGACGACGAGCAGTCCATCATCCCGGATCAATTGCTCGAGCACCGGGGAGCCGTGCCGCAGGTGATGCACGGAAGCGCGGATGTTGGCCCGCACGGCCTGGCGCACCAGCGCGTCCGAATCGTGCCTGAGGTTGGTCGCCAGCAGTCCCTCAACCGCGGGGCGTACCCGGTCAACAATGGCCTGCAGGTTGCGGGACTGATTTTCGGTCGGCCTGCGAAGTTCTTCGAGGGTGGCCAGAATCACGCCGCATTGCGAATGGCCCAGGACGACGACCAGCCGTGTGCCGAAACGCGCGGCGGCAAATTCGACGCTGCCGACCTGGGACGGAGCGACGATGTTGCCGGCCACACGGATGACAAACAAGTCTCCCAGACCCTGATCGAACACCATTTCCGCCGGAACGCGCGAGTCCGAGCATCCGAGGATGATCGCAAAGGGTGCTTGCCCGGTTGTCAGCTCCGCGCGCCGGGTGTGGCCGAGCAACGCGTCTGGGCCGCGCACGTTCGAGGCAAACCGGAGATTGCCGTCTCGGAGGCGGCTGAGGGCTTCGTGCGCAGAAATCACGTCGAACAATCAGAGGCGCTCGGGAACCC
>JBOHST010000388.1:0-4587 GCA_050733375.1 Gemmatimonadales bacterium | reverse complement strand
ACCGTCGCCAACTTCGAGAAGCTCGCCAACGCGGGATTCTACGACGGCACCAAGTTCCACCGCGTCATCGCCAATTTCATGATCCAGGGCGGCGATCCCTATTCCAAGTCCGGCAAGGGGGCGGTCGGCACCGGCGGTCCCGGTTACACCATCAAGTGCGAAACCAGCACCAGCGTCCATAAGCACGTGGCCGGCACCCTCTCGATGGCACACGCCGGCAAGGACACCGGGGGCAGCCAGTTCTTCATCTGCCATTCGGCCCAGCGACATCTTGATGGCGTCCACACGGTTTTCGGCCAGGTCGCCAAAGGTATGGACGTCGTTCAGGCGATCAAACAGAACGATGAATTGAAGTCGGTGCGGGTCCGCTGACGATCGCGACCCCACCGTCGACCACTCACCACTCGGAGCACCTCGATCATGCGGAACTGCATCCTTCTCGTAATGGCAGGAGCGCTGGCCGCTCCCGCGGCGGCCCAGTCGGGCGCATTCGTGACTCGCATCGGCCGCGACACGCTGGCGGTCGAGCGCTATCAACGCACCGCCACCCGGCTCGATGGTGAGCTCGTGATCCGTGCCCCACGCACCCAGCATCGGATCTACGCCGCCACGCTCGGCCCGAACGGCGCCGTGCAGCGGTTCGATTTGACGGTCCACAACCTCTCGGGCGACGGCCCCGCCGAACAGAAGTCCTCGATCCAGTTTCAGGGTGACAGCGCGTTCGTGGTGCAGGCCGACGGCAAGACTCAGCGACTCGCGGTCCCAGCGGGTAGCGCGCCGTTAGTCCTGAACGTCTATGGTCTGGTCGAGCACCTGGCGGGGCGGGCTCGCACAGGGGGGGGAGACGAATACCAGACGACCGGCGTGTCGCCGAGCGGGAACGCCCCGGTGGCGGTGGTGCTGAAGCGCGTCGGCCCGGACTCGATGACCATCCTGATGGGGCCGGTCGGCCCGCTGCGCCTGCGAGTGGACCAGAGCGGCCAGCTGCTCGGCGCCAGCGGCATCGGGAGCACCATGCAGGTGACGGTCGAGCGGGTGGCTACGCTCGATATCGCCGCGATGGGCCCGGCGTTCGCCAATCGCCCGCTCGGGGCGCTGTCGCCCACGGACTCGGTGCAGGCCATGGTCGGCGGCGCGACGCTATCGGTGAAGTACAGCCGACCCGCCGTGCGCGGCCGCGTGGTCTTCGGCGGCGTCGTACCCTGGAACCAGGTGTGGCGAACCGGGGCCAACGCGGCCACCATCTTCACGACGTCCGCCGACCTCGTGATGCGTGGGACCACGATCCCGGCGGGCAGCTACAGTCTCTGGACGGTTCCGTCCAGCGCGGGGTGGAAGCTCATCATCAACAAAAACACGGGCCAATGGGGCACGAACTACGACCCGCTGCACGACCTCGCCAAGCTCGACATGCAGGTCGCGGCGCTGGATACGCTGGTCGAGCGGTTCACGATCGAGATCGCGCCCGACGGGCCGAGCGGCGGCTCGCTCGCGCTCGCGTGGGAAAAGACGCGGGCGTGGATCGCGATGGCAAGAAAGTGATCAGTCGTCAGTGGTCAGTTCTCAGCAGACTGATGACTGACAGCTGATCGCTGACGACTCACATGCATCTCGACTTCGCCGTCGTCGCGGACTACGCCCTCGTGGACCAGTCCGGGAAGATCTCCGTCCTGGGGATCTTCCAGCACATCTGGGTGCAGCAGTTCCCCGCGATGCACCCGCGGCTGCACCTGGTGCTCCGATTGAAAGGCAAGCGCACCGAGATCGGGGAGCACGCGGTGCATATCCGCCTCGTGGACGATCACGGCGTCGAAATCCTCGGCGGCAGCGGCAGCGTGACCTTCGCGGAGCCGCCGGCGGGAGTCACCGAGATCGAGGCGGCCGCGATCCTCGTGTTCGACGTCCCGTTCCCCCATAACGGGGTCTACAAGTTCGCGATCACGCTCGACGGCGAGGGTGCGGCGGAGGTGCCGATCACCGTCAGTCAGATGCCCCAGCCCTCGACGTGACCGAATAACTCTTGCGCCCGAGTCGGATCGCCCCCTCACGCAGCGCGCCCCCCCCCGAGACCGCCCGTTGGCTGCCGCTCCTGCTCGTCGCAGCCGCGCTGGCCCTCGGCTGGAACCTGGGCGGGCATCGGCTCCTCGATCCCGACGAGGGCCGCAATGCCGAAGTGGCGCGCGAAATGGCGCTCACCAACGATTACCTCGTCCCGCACCTGAACGGCCTGCCGTACCTCGACAAGCCGATCGTGTACTTCGCCGCCGCTGCCGCGACGATGGAAATCCTCGGGCCGACGGAGACCGCCGCGCGTCTCCCGGCGTATTTCGCTACCCTGCTCACCATCGCGCTCGTCGCGCGGTTCGCCCGCCGCCGCTGGGGCGCGGACGCCGGGTGGGTCGCCGGGATCGCCCTCGCGACAATGCCGATGGTGCTCGCCTACGCCCGCACCACGATCTTCGACAGCACGCTGGCGCTGTTCACCACCGCCGCGATTCTGTGCTTTGCCGAGAAGCGGCCGGTGCTCGCCTGGGCGGCCATCGGCGCGGGGGCACTGACCAAAGGCCCGATCGCCATTCTCATCCCGCTCGCGACGGTGGTGCCCTATGCCTGGCTCGTGGGCGAGCGCGTGCGGAGCTATTTCCCGTGGCGCGGGCTCGCCGTCTTCGGACTCGTCGCGCTGCCCTGGTTTCTGGCCGTCACCGCTCGGATCCCCACGTTCCCGCACTACGTGTTCGTGCGTGAGACGTTGGAGCGAGTGACGACGCCGAGCTTCCATCGCACCGCGCCGTTCTGGTATTACCTGCCGATCCTTCCGGTCGCCGCCTTCCCGTGGATCGTGCCGGTCCTCGCCCGGCTCGGCGGCGGCCGGGTGAAATGGGCGTGGCACGCGCGCCGCGTGAACATCGCGGCCCGTGATCCGATCCTGCTGGCCTGTTGGGTGCTGGGACCGCTGGCCTTCTTCATGCTGAACCAGTCCAAGCTGCCGCAGTACGTGCTCCCGCTGATGCCGGCGTTCGCGCTCGCCGCGGCGCGCGCCCTGACGCTGAACCAGCTGGCCGGCGGATGGAAAGCACTGGCCGGAACCGCGGTCGCCCTCGCCGGTGTGCTCTTCACGATTCCCTTGTGGCTGCCGCGTGCATCGCAGCTCACCGCCGCCGAGCTGGCGGCGATTCCTCCCACGGCGCGCGCCATCGCGGTGACGCTGCTCGCCTCGGCCGCGCTCGTGTGGCTCGCGGTGCGGCGCTCGGACTTGACCCTCGCGGTCGGCGGCTACGCGGTGGTCGTGCTCGCCATCCCGTTCGTCGGCGCCGATCTGCTGCGGGCCGTTGGCGATGATCGTTCCGCCGCCGCGCTCGCCGACGCCGTGCGCGGCCGTGCCGTGCTGGCCGTCTCGGCGTACCCACCCTCGCTGCCGTTCTACCTGCAACGACAGGTGCCCGTCGCCACCGCCCACGGCCGTGAGCTCACCAGCAATTTCATTGCGGACTACGTGGACGAGTACCGCGTCGTGCCCGGATCGCCACTGCTCCCCGCCGACGCCTGGCGATCGGTGCTGGCGGACTGTCGTGAGCCCACAGTGTTCCTCACCCGCCCGGTGGACCGTCACGTCCGTGACGCCCTCGCGCTCCTCCCGGTGCTGTTCCAGAACGCGCGTTACGTGGCGTACGGGCCGTGCACTCCCCTCCGAGTCCCCCCTCTCCGGAATGGAGAGGGGAACGGGGGGTGAGGCCGTGTGCGGGATCTTCGGCGTCGTCACCCTCGGCGACGCGCCGCTGAAACACCCGCAGTGCCTGGCGCAGATGGCCGGCTCGCTCGCGCACCGCGGTCCCGACGGTGAGCGCATCGTCGGAAACGCGCGGGCGCGCCTGGGCGCCCGCCGCCTCGCCATCATGGACCTCACCACCGGCGACCAGCCGTTTCAGAGCCCCGACGGCGCCATCTGGATGGTGTGCAACGGCGAGATCTACAACTCACCGGCGCTGCGTCGGGAAGCCCAGGGTTGGGGATACCCGTTCCGCTCGACCGGCGACATCGAGAATATCGTCCCCCTGTACGAGCGATACGGCCCCGACGCCGTGTCGCGACTCGACGGGATGTTCGGCCTCGCCGTGTGGGACAACGCGCGCGGGCGGCTCGTGCTCGCGCGCGATCGCGCGGGCGAGAAGCCGCTGTTCTGGACCCGCGCCAACGACGAGCTGCGCTTCGCGTCGGAGATCCAGGCCCTGCTCGTCTTCCCCGACCAGCCGCGGCGCGTGAACGGCGCCGCCGCCGCGCTGTACGCCGCGATGGGCTACGTCCCGGCGCCCTACACGATGCTCGAGGGAATCCATAAGCTCCCGCCGGGGCAGCTCCTGGTGGCGGACCGCCAGGGGGTCGAGGTCCGGCCCTACTGGACCCCGCGCGAGGCGGCGAGCGCGCCATCGCGGCTGCGCGATGCGGCACAGCTGCGCGGGGCGCTGCTCGACGCGGTCCGCCGCGAGCTGATGTCGGACGTGCCGGTGGGCGTATTCACGAGCGGCGGACTGGATTCGTCCTTCCTCGCCGCAGCCGCGTCGCGGGTGATGGCAGGCGAGCGGATCCACA
>JBOHST010000387.1:0-5811 GCA_050733375.1 Gemmatimonadales bacterium | reverse complement strand
CGTGGCCGGGACGGCGACGGCGAGCGAGCGGCGCAACCCGCTCGCTCCCTACCTCCTTATTGCACCAGGCGTATTGTGGCTGGTGGTGTTCTTCATCGTCCCCATCGCCACGCTGGCCAAGGCGTCGCTCGGCGGGGAAGGCGTACCGTGGTGGGACGGGTACACCCGGGCGTTCACCGACTACGGCAGCTTCATGCTGCGGTCGTTCAAGTTTTCTCTCTTCGCCACCCTGGTGGCGATCGCGCTCGGCTATCCGCTCGCGTATATGATCGCTTTTCGCTCCGGGCGGTTCAAGAACTTCCTGCTCGGGCTCGTGATCCTGCCGTTCTTCACGACGTTCCTGGTGCGCACCTTCGCGTGGAAAACGATCCTCAACGACGCGGGGCCGGTGGTGTCGCTGTTGCAGTGGGTCCATCTGTTGGGACCTGATGGCCGACTGCTGAACACCAACTGGGCCGTGATCGGGGGGCTGACCTACAATTTCCTCCCCTTCATGATCCTGCCGATCTATGTGAGCCTCGAGAAGATCGACCGGCGGCTGACGGAGGCGGCGCAGGACCTGTACTGCAGCCCCGGGCGGGCGTTCGCCAAGGTGGTGTTTCCGTTGTCGCTGCCGGGCGTGTTCGCGGGGAGCCTCCTGACCTTCATCCCCGCGTCGGGCGACTTCATCAACGCCGAGCTGCTGGGGAGCCCCAACCAACGGATGATCGGGACCGTCATCCAGAACCAGTTTCTGCAGGTGCACGACTACCCCCTGGCGGCGGCACTGTCGTTCGTGCTGATGGCGATCATCACCATCGGGGTCGTGGCCTACGCCCGGGTGCTCGGCACCGAGGACCTCGCCTGATGACGGCTACCGCCACCGTACCGGAGGTCCCGAGGACGCGGCAGGCGCCGCGCGGCCGGCGCGGCCGGCTGCAGGGGTGGGTGCTGGATGCCTTCGGATCGTTGGTGTTGCTGTACCTGTTTCTGCCGATTCTCGTGATCGTCCTGTACAGCTTCAACCGGCCCGCAGGGAAATTCAACTTCGTCTGGAAGAGCTTCTCGCTCGACGCCTGGCGCGACCCATTCAAGTATGCGCCGCTGGTCGACGCCATGAAGCTCAGCCTGAAGGTCGCGAGCATCTCGACCCTGGTGGCGACTGTGTTCGGGTCGCTGATCGCGCTCGCGCTGTGCCGCTACAAGTTCCGCGGGTCGACCGGTATCGGCCTGCTGCTGGTGCTGCCGCTCACGACTCCCGAGGTGGTGCTCGGCTCGTCGCTCTTGTCCCTGTTCCTCGATCTCAACTGGCGCATGGGCTTCACCACCATTGTGATCGCCCACGTCATGTTCTCGGTGAGCTACGTCGCGCTCACGGTCCGGGCGCGGATCCGGGGGTTCGACTGGACCCTCGAGGAAGCGGCGATGGATTTGGGCGCTCCACCGCTCCGGGTGGTGCTGAAGGTGACCCTACCGCTGATCGCCCCCGGCATCGTCGCCGCGGGCATGTTGTCGTTCGCGCTGTCCCTCGACGACTTCATCATCACGCTCTTCAACTCGGGGAGCGAAGTGACCTATCCGTTGTACGTATACGGCGCGCGTCGCGCCGCCTTCCCGCCACAGATCAACGTTCTTGCGACGACCATTCTCGTCGCCAGCCTCTTGCTACTCGGCATTACCGTGCTGTGGCAGCAACGCAGACTGAAACAAGCGCTCGTTTCGCCGGGGGCGTAGTGCCGGCGGATCCCGGCCATCCCATCCAGCAAGCCTGTTTCTGGCTCGCTCGCCGACCGAAGGGCGAGCCCACGCCGCTCGTGGGCCGGCGCTCGGCCGATATCGCGATCGTGGGCGCGGGGCTCACTGGTCTCTGGACCGCGCTCTTTCTGAAGGAGCTCGCTCCGGCGACGGAGGTAGTCGTGCTGGAGCAGGGGGTCGCGGCCTACGGCGCGAGCGGCCGCAATGCCGGGATGCTATCGGAAACCGTGGACCATGGTCACGCGCTGGCGATCGAGCATTTTGGGGAGGAGGAAGCCCGCCACCTCGCGCGGCTGGGCGAAACAAACGTTGCCGAGATGGTGGCGTACCTGGCAGAGCGACACATCGATTGTGATTACGAGCCGACCGGGCGGCTGCTGGTGGCGCTCACGCCGGCCCAGCTCGAGGAGGCCCGACGCACGGTAGCGGTCGCCGAGCGGCTGGGCGTCACGACGTTTCAAGCGCTCGGCAAGGAGGCAGTGCGGGCCGAGGTCCGCTCGCCGATTTACCTGGGCGGCGTGGCCGTGAGCGGGGGAGGCATCCTCGATCCGGTGAAGCTGGTGGACGGTCTGCGGCGCGAGGCGGAGCGGCTCGGCGTCATGGTGTACGAGCGGAGCCACGTGGCCGGGCTCGAATCGACAGGGACCGGCGTGCAGCTCCGCGCGGGGCGGGGACGGGTGGAAGCCCGCCGCGCGGTGCTCGCCACCAGCGCGTACACGCACCACCTGGTGCCGCGTGTCGCGCGACGCATGATCCCCCTGTACGACTATGTGCTGGTGAGCGAGCCACTCACGCCGGCCCAGCGGGAAGCGATCGGCTGGACGCGGCGCCAGGGGGTCAGCGACTTCCGCACGTTTTTCAACTACTACCGGCTCACCGCCGACGATCGCGTTCTGTGGGGCACGAGTGAGGCCGCCTACTATTCGGGCAATCGCGTCGCCCCGGCGTGCGATCACTCGCCGCGCCACTACGACGCTCTGCGGGCCAGCTTCCGGCGCCATTTTCCGGCGCTCGCCGGGCTGGAGTGGGCCTACGCCTGGGGCGGAGCGATCTGCTCGACCACGCGGCTCACACCCTTCTTCGGCCGCGCGCTGGACGGCAAGGTGCTCTATGGACTGGGGTTCACCGGGCACGGCCTCGGCACGACGCGGATCGCGGGTCGCATCCTGGCGCATCTCGCGCTCGATCGGCCCGGCGAGCTGCTGGATCTCGCGCTCGTCAGAAAACCGCCTTTTCCCTATCCGCCGGAGCCGCTCCGAACCCTGGCCGTGAAGGCCGTCACCCGTGCGTTGCGCCGTGTGGATGCGGGCGGAGAACCCGGCGTGCTGCTGAAAGTCCTCGATCGGATGCGGATCGGGTTTTCTAGCTAGGGCGGCCCGAATCCTGCCGGGGTACGCTACAACCTTTTCGCGCCGCTCAGTATCTGAACCAGTACCGGGCGTTGTGCGCCCCTTCGTGAAAACCGCTCCTTGTGTGGGGAGGCAGCTATGCCGTTCATGTGGAAGACGTTGCGGATCGCAGTGGGAGTATCAGTCCTTGGAATCGCGACGACCCTCCTGCTGGTTCACAAGCCATGGGAACGAGTAGCCACCATCCCAGCCGGCACCACGATCGTGGCGGCCTTGGAAGAGGATGTGTCCCAGGAAGACAGCCGGGTGGGTGATGAAATCGAGCTGCGCACGGTGGGTTCGATCCACCTGGCCAATGGGGCGGAGGTCCCCGAAGGGAGTGAGCTCACCGGCGAGGTGACGAAAGTCTACGGCGGCCGCAAGTACCCGGGTCCGTCAGAGGTCGGCATGCGGTTCACCGATCTCGAAATCGTCGGAAAGGAATACACAATCTCAACGGAACAGTACCTCTACGCTACGCTCGGGGTACCCGCGCAGTCCGGCGAACAGGTCGTGTTCTCCGCGGGCCAGCAGCTCACGATTCGGCTGAGTCGTCCGGTTGCCGTTCGCTCCCGCCCGGTCTCTGACGCGGCCGTGGCTGCTCGGCGATAGGCTGCACCAACACTCGTTTTCGGAGCGTCCCGCACCCGGTTGAAAGATTCCCAGACACCGGTAGTGTTATCGGGTGGCCAGGAGGAGCGGCCACCCGATTGCCGTTTACGTCCCTTGCCAGGTTCCCACCAACGACCGCGAGGTCAGGTATGGATCGTCGCGAATTCGTCACCACTGCGGCCGGGGCCGCCGCGGCGACGCTCGTGCCAGGCCCGGTGGCGGCGCGCGTGCCGCAGGCGGATGCGAGCATCCGCGACCTGTGCCGGCGGGCGCTCGACGCCGCGCGCCGGGCCGGGGCCGGCTACGCCGACGTTCGCGTCGTACGCAACCGCTCCCAGTCGGTCAGCACCCGGGAACAACAGATCACCAACCTCGCGGACGAGGAAACCTTTGGATTCGGGGTGCGGGTCCTGGTGGCGGGTGCGTGGGGCTTCGCGGCGAGCCGCGAGCTGACCACCCGGGAAGTGGAACGGATCGCCCGCCTCGCGGTCACCCAGGCCAAGGCCAACCGCCGGGCGGTGCGGCGGCCGGTGACGCTCGCCCCGACTCCGGCTGTCGCGGACGGACGCTGGCAGAGCCCCATCGAGACCGATCCGTTCACAGTATCGGTCGAGGACAAGGTCGCCCTGTTGCTCCGGGCCAACGCCGAGGCGCTCAAAGTGAACGGCGCGCGGTTCGTCAACTCCTCGATGTCCTTCGTGCTGCAGGAAAAAACCTTCGCGTCTACCGATGACATCTTCACGGTGCAGAAGATCTACCGCTGCCTGCCGCAGCTCAGCATCACCGCGGTGGATCCCGCGGCCGGTTTTGCGACGCGCCAGTCGGCGGAAGTGGCACCGGCGGGGTTGGGGTACGAATGGGTGGTGCAAGCGGACTTCCCCGGCCGCGCAGGGCGCTGGGCCGAGGAGGCGGTGCAACGGCTCACGGCGAAATCAGTCGAGCCAGGACGCTACGATCTGATACTCGAGCCGAGCCACCTCTGGCTCACGATACACGAGTCGATCGCGCATCCGACTGAGCTCGACCGGGTGATGGGCTACGAGGCGAACTACGCGGGAACGAGCTTTGCCGCGCCTCCCGAGCGGGTGCTGGGCAAACTCAAGTACGGACCCGAGTTCATGAACATTCAGGGCGACCGCTCACAGGCGGGCACGCTCTCAGCGTGCGGGTGGGACGACGATGGGGTCGCGCCGGAGACGTATCTCATCATCAAGAACGGGATCCTGGTGGACTATCAGACCACCAGGGACCAGGTGGCCTGGATCGCGCCCCTCACCGGCCGCACCCGCTCGCACGGTTGCTCCTACGGCGAGTCGTGGTCGGATATCCAGTTTCAGCGCATGCCGAACGTCTCCTTGCTGCCCGGCGAGCAAGCCCTGACCACGGAAGACCTGATCGCGGCGACCGACCGCGGGATCTACATCGTCGGCAACAGCTCGTACTCGATCGATCAACAGCGCTACAACTTCCAGTTCAGCGGCCAGGCGGCCTACCAGGTCCAAGGCGGGAAAATCACGGGCATGCTGAAAGATGTCGCCTACCAGGCCCGGACGGTCGACTTTTGGAACTCCATGGACATGATCGGCGGCCAGGGCGCCTACCGGATCGGTGGGACCTTCAACGACGGGAAGGGGCAACCGAGTCAGTCCAATGCAGTGAGCCACGGGTGCCCGCCGGCCCGCTTCCGTAACGTCACCGTGCTCAACACCGGGAGGGACCGTGGCTGAGTGGCTCTCGCGCGACGAGGCGCGGCGACTGTGTGACCGGGTGCTGTCTCTCACCCGTGCCGAAGGATGTCAGGTGAGCGTGACTTCGGGAGCGCACGGGAACACGCGGTACGCGGCGAACGAGATCTAGACCGCGGGCGACACCGCGGATGCCACGCTCACGGTGTCGGCCCGGTTCGGCAAGCGCACGGCGTCTGTCACGACCAACGCCTTGGACGATGCCGCGCTCAAGCGCGCCCAGGAGGCGAGCGAGCGCTTGGCACGCATCGCCCCGGAGAACCCGGAGCTGATGCCGCTCCTGCCGGCCCAACGCCATCAGGACGTGCCGGCGTTCTTCCCGAGCACCGCAG
>JBOHST010000386.1:0-5570 GCA_050733375.1 Gemmatimonadales bacterium | reverse complement strand
GAGGCTCGTTAGGCGGTCGGCCACCAGCTGCTCGGCGCAGTTGAGCGGCATCGCCGGCTGGAACTCGCCGTCGGGCAGCTGTGGCAGCCCTTCCGTCGAGCCGGCGATACCCGCGAAGCGCTCGACGTGGCTGTACCACGGCGCGATCTCGTCGTAGCGGATCGGCCAGTCGGTCCCGAGACCTTCCTTGACGTTGGCCTCGAAGTCGATGTCGCTCAGGCGAAAGCTGCACCGTCCCCACATCAGCGAGCGGCCGCCGACCTGATACCCGCGGTACCAGTCGAAGCGCTTCACCTCGGTGTAGGGCGAATCAGCATCCGAGGCCCACCAGTCCAGGTTCTTTTCGTTGAGCGGGTAATCCCGCTTCAGCACCGGGTACGCCCGCTCCATCGCCTTGGTGCGTCCGCCGCGATGGGGATACTCCCACGGCGCTTTGGTCGCATTGACGTAGTCTTTGATGTGCTCGACGTTCTTGCCGCGCTCGAGCAGCAGGACGCGAAGCCCCTTCTCGGTCAGCTCCTTCGCGGCCCACCCACCGGAGATTCCGGATCCCACCACGATTGCGTCATAGCTCTGAGACTGCACGGTGTCCTCCGAGATTGTCAGCGCCGCGTGGATCGGGTGCGAGTCCGAAGGCCGAGGGATATAGAGCGATTTCGGAGTGCACGCTACCCATCGCTCCACCCCATGATGAACATCGGAAGACCCTCGAAGGCCCGATACATCGGACGGAGTCGGTCCGCATTGTAATGCTGCTCGACGTTCACGACTTTCTTGGTGGCCGCGACGGTTTCGAGCGGAACACTGTCGTAACACCCCCTGCGCAACGCGACCAGCCGGCCATGACGTCCGGATTGCACCAAGTCGAGCGCGTGGTTGCCAAAGGCCATACCCACGATCGAGTCCACCCCATCCGGGTCACCCGACCGCACGAGATACCCCAGGCGTTGATTGACGACGCCGATGGTCTTGCCGTTGTTGAACTGCGGCGACAGCTGCTGGAGCCGCGCCGAGATGAGGTCTCCAATACCGCCCAGCTTCCGGTGTCCGAACTGGTCCACTGCTTGGCCCTCGAACATCATCTGGTCCTGATCCAGCAGTCGCGCCCCTTCGGAGACGAGCACCACCGAGTACTTGCTGGGATTCCGGCGTCGGTCCTCCGTGAGCAGCTCGGCGAGTCGTTCCATGCGGAACGGATGCTCAGGAATCACGCACCGGTCGGCCGCCCCAGCCATCGTGGGGAGCAGCGCCGAGAAGCCGGCGTATCGCCCGAAGACTTCGAGCACGAGGAAGCGCTCGTGCGAGCCCGCGGAGGTTCTCAGGCGATGCGTCAACTCGATCGTCCGGGTCACGCACGTGCTGAACCCGATCGAGTAGTCCGTGCCCGGAACATCGTTGTCCATGGTCTTCGGTATCGCCACGACATTCACGCCTTCCTGGTGCAGGCGCTGCGCGTACCCCAGGGTATCGTCACCGCCGATGGCGATGAGAGAATCGATCTTCAGGCACTCGAGGTTCTCGAGCACGTCGGGCGTCACGTCGACGACCGCGCCGTCGTACTGGTCGGCGAGGTGCGCGGGAATAGCTGCGCGCGGAACCTTGGTCGGGTTCGTACGCGACGTATGGAGAAAGGTGCCGCCGGTGCGACCGGCCCGGTTGACCGTGTCTTCGGTCAGCTCGATGACGCACTCGCCGGTCTCGGCTCCCGGGCGGCGGTCAAAGTCGACCAGGCCACCCCATCCGCGGCGTATGCCGAGGACACGATAGCCGTCACGCAGGGCACGAAGCGTGATGGCGCGGATGGCGGGGTTCAACCCCGGCACGTCGCCACCACCCGTAAGGATCGCTACTGTTCGCTTGCGCATTCGGCTCGGCTTTCGAAAGCAGCAGTGAGAACATTCTAGTGCCCCGGTGGGGTTTGGCCAGCAGCGCTGGCTGCCTTGACTGGGGGCTCACCGCCACGAGAACTTGCGGGTCCCCCATGCCGCAGCCCTGGCTTCGGAGTTTCACCGTTTGCGTCTGCGCCCTCGGCGGCCTCGCCCCGGCGGCGCCGGCGCAGGAAGGGCTCTGTGCCCCGGACTCCCCGCCCGGCGTCCGGCCCAGCGCCGATCTCTACTGCCTCTACCTCGAGCGGGCCCCCGGCCTCGGGGGCGTGCGCGGCGTGGTGGAGTTGGGTCAGGCGCCTTCGCCCTTCGGGATCGCCGTCTCGCGCGAAGGCGCGCAGGTGTACCGGGCGCGCGCGGTGCTGAGCGGCCTCCCGTCGCCGGCGTCCCTGGGGCCGTACAGGGCGTACGTGGCGTGGCTCACTACGCCCACGCTCTTTCCAATGGTCAAGTTGGCTGAGGTGAGGAACGGCACGACCCCGCTTGGCAGGGTCGACTTCAACAAGTTCATCGTGCTGATCACCGCGGAAGCGTCGGCCGAGGTGGAGGAACGACGTGGGCGTCTGGTGCTCCGCGGCCAGTCTCCCAGCAGCCGGATGCAGCCGCCGGACGTTATGCAGCTGGCGCTGGGCGTCACGACGACCCCTGCGGATCCGCACGCGAGCCATGACGCCGGGGTGCGCGATGCCTCGGGTTGGCCGATCCCCCCGATGCCGCCGAATCTGACGATGCTCCCCGCCGAAATGGCGTTGCGCCCATCGCTGTCGCCGTACCTCCCGGCACCCGACCGCGGCTCGGCGATTCCAGCAGCGAAACCGCGCCAGTTGGTCCGGCTCGGTGACGGCGACACGCTCGACCTTCGTGCCGGCTTTGTGCGGCGCACGCTGGGCCATCGATCGTTCGTGATGTATGGGTTCAACGAGCAGTATCCCGGACCGCTGATCTCGGTCCTGCAGCACACGACCATCGTCGTGAACTTCACCAACGGGATCGATCGGCCCTCGACCATCCACTGGCACGGCGTGCGGCTCGACAATCCATTCGACGGCGTGCCCCACGTCACGCAGGAATTGGTGGCGCCCGGCGGCACGTTCCGCTACGTCGTCCACTTTCGCGACGCCGGGATCTACTGGTACCACCCGCACCACCGCGAAGACGTGCAACAGGATCTGGGCCTGTACGGCAACCTGATGGTCCGGTCGGCCCGGCCGGATTATTACAGCCCCGCGCATCGCGAGGAGATCCTCATGCTGGACGATCTCCTGATCGGCGACAGCGGCCTGATTCCCTACGGCGCCGAAGGCGCCACGCACGCGCTCATGGGGCGGTTCGGGAACGTGTACCTGGTGAACGGTGAGCCGCGCTACGAGCTCACCGTGCAGCGAGGCGAGGTCGTCCGCTTTTTCCTCACCAACGTCTCCAGTACGCGGACGTTCAACCTCTCGCTCGACAGCCTGCCGTTGAAGGTCGTGGCATCGGACGTCGGCAACTTCGAGCGCGAAGCCTGGGCCGAGAGCGCGGTGATCGCCCCCGCCGAGCGGTACGTGGTGCACGTGCGGTTCGATCGGCCCGGAGACGTCGCCCTGGTGAATCGCGTGCAGGCGATCGATCATCTATTCGGCCGATTCTTCACCATAGTGGACACGCTCGGCATGGTCCACGTGACCGGCGCCGCGGCCGAACCCGTCGTGTCCGCCGCGTTCGACTCGCTGCGCACCGATACCGCGGTCGTCGCCGACATCGCCCGGTTCCGGCGGCATTTCGACCGCCCGCCGGACAAGGAGCTGGCGCTCACGGTCGACGGGGATCGCCTGCCGTTCTTCTCGCGGCAGCTGATGATGCTCGACTCGGCCTACTTCCACCCAGTGGAGTGGGCGGGCACCATGCCCATGATGAACTGGGCCGCCACCGAGCGCCAGGTGGCCTGGGCGCTGGTCGACCGCGCCGCCGGAACGAGCAACATGGCGATCGACTGGCGGTTTGCCGTCGGCGACGTGGTGAAAATCCGGCTCTTCAACGAGCGACGCACGCTCCACGGAATGCAGCACCCCATTCACTTGCACGGACAGCGGTTTCTGGTCGTGGCCCAGAACGGCGTGCGGAACGAGCACCTGGTGTGGAAGGACACGGTCCTGATTCCGGCGGGCGGCACGGCCGACATCCTGCTCGAGTTGTCGAACCCCGGGCGATGGATGTTGCATTGCCACATTGCGGAGCATATTCAGGCCGGGATGATGATGGTGTTCAGCGTGGCGCCGTGACCGGTGCCAGTCGGCCTTGCTTGACACGAACCACACGGGAGATCCCCACTATGCGTCTCGCGATCATTGCCCTCCTGGCGGCGACCCACACCACCACGCTGCTGGCCCAGGGAGCCGCGCGGCTGTCCGAGCAGGTCAGGCCCTTCGTGCGGGTGGACAGCGCCGTGGTCGCGCTGACGAATGTGCGGGTGATCGACGGCACCGGAGCGGCGCCGCGCGACAACCAAACCATCGTCATCAGCAAGGGGAAGATCAGCGCCGTCGGGCGCGCGGGGCAGGTGCGAGTCCCGGCCGGCGCGCAGGTGCTTGACCTGGCCGGGCACACGGTCATCCCCGGCCTCGTAGGCATGCACAACCACCTGTTCTACACGGCGGCGGGCGGGCGCCGGGCCCAGCTCAACTTCAGCGCGCCGCGGCTGTACCTCGCGTCCGGCGTCACCACGATCCGCACGACCGGCAGCACGTCGCCCTACGCCGACATCAACCTGAAGCACGCAATCGACAGCGGCAATGTGCCGGGGCCCCAGATCTACATCACCGCGCCCTACATCACGGGCGGTGACGCCCCCGGTCAAATGGCCCGTATCGATACGCCGGAGCAGGCTCGACGGTTCGTGGCCTACTGGGCCGAGGAGGGCGCCACCTGGATCAAGGCGTACACCGACATTCGCCGCGCTGAGCTGCAGGCGGCGATCGACGAAGCGCACGGCCGCGGTCTCAAGGTGACGGGTCACCTCTGCTCCGTGAGCTTCACCGAGGCGGTGGGGCTGGGAATCGACAACCTGGAGCACGGCCTCCTCACGGCGTCCGATTTTGTGCCGGCCAAGATGCCGGACGCCTGCCCCTCGAGCCTCATGCGGGACGCCGGCACGGCGGACGTCGCGAGCACCACCGCGCAGGCCACCATCCGCGCCCTGGTCGGGAAGCGCGTGTCCATGACCTCGACGCTCGCGGTGTACGAGCCGTTCTTCCCGGGCCGGCCGACGAAGGACCAGCGCACCCTGGACGCGATGGCCCCGGAAGTCCGCGAGGCGTACCTGCGGGCCCGTCACCAGATCGACTCGGCGGGGGCCGCCAATCCGGACTATCCCCTCAAGGTCGCTATGCTCCAGAACGCCATGGCGTTCGAGAAGGCGTTTTTCGATGCCGGCGGGCTGCTCGCGGCCGGCGTGGATCCCACGGGGATCGGGGGCGCGCTCCCGGGATACGGTGACCAGCGGAACTACGAAATGCTGATCGAAGCCGGCTTCACGCCGGCGCAGGCGGTCCAGGTGGTGAGTACCAACGGCGCCCGGATCCTGGGGATCCACGATCGCCTCGGCTCGATCGAGGTCGGCAAGGTTGCCGACCTCGTGGTGTTGAGCGGCGATCTCGCTGCCGATCGCTCGGTCATCCGTAATGTGACGATCGTCTTCAAGGGCGGGAT
>JBOHST010000385.1:0-4612 GCA_050733375.1 Gemmatimonadales bacterium | reverse complement strand
CGGTCTACTTGGCGTTGGGGAGCCTACCTTCTATAATCCCACTCCCGAACGGGGCCAGGTAGCTCAGTTGGTAGAGCAGCGGACTGAAAATCCGCGTGTCGGCAGTTCGATTCTGCCCCTGGCCACTGCTGTATCGCGATTCGGGCCGCGCGTTTTTCACCGTCTTTTACGCCGTCCCGCCCGCCTGCGCCCCGGCGTTTGGGCCGGAGTGGTGCCGCGGGCCCCTGAAAGGGGGGAGGCGTAGAGAACGGAGGAAACCCAATGGAGAGGAGCGCAGGCAGGCGCTGGCTCGCTTTTATCGGCCTGGCGGTTTTGATCGTTCTCATAGACGCGGTCGCAGGTAGGGGCGTGATCATAAGCTGGCTCGGCAGCGAACAATTCGGGCGCATGATCGCCTTTGGCCTTGTGGCCGCAGTCGTGGCTTGGGCGGTGAATTTCGTTCGTCGCCGATTTTAGTCGCGCGTCTAGCGGTTGAGCTTCGCCAGCGCGGCCTCCTGCTCCTCCTTCGGGACCATCCGGTAGCGGAGGTACATGCTCTCGGTCCGGTGCCCGGTGATGCTCCGGGCCACGGACCGCGGGACGCCCGCGCGGTCGAGCTGCATCACCATCGCGTGGCGGATGGTGTAGGCGTCCTTTCCCCGGATCTCCAGGCGGTCGCAGACGGCGTGCCACTCGCGGTACGCGCGCCTTCGGTTCGCCTCGATCGGCCGCCCGCCCCGGTGAAAGACGTACGGGCTCGGCGGGCGCCGCTTCGCCCACCAGCTCTCGATCAGCGACTTGAGCGCGGGGCACGCGCCGTAGTGGAGGGTGCGGCCCTGCTTGTTCTTCGTCGTCCCGACCTCCCAGCGGATGACCTCCTCCGCCCGATCCACCCGGTTCCACGTCAGCGCCCAGACCTCCGACGGGATGCCCCAGCCCGTGAGGGCCCCAAACTCGAAGGCCGCCCGGAGTTCCTCGGGATACTGCTCGTCGGCGAGGATCGCCCGCCTTGGCCGCCTCGGTGACGGTAATGGGGTGCTCGAACGAGGTGAGGGCCGCCATGGTCCACCTCCAGGGTTCTGAAAAAGCAAAACGGCCACCGCGCTCGCCGAAGCGAACGCTGGTGGCCGACGTCAGGGTATTGGGCCGAAGCTCGTATTGTCGGAGCGAACCCGGCTGCTCCGCTACACCATATGCCGTCTTGCCCCTGTCCAAAGTTTAGTGGGGGCGCCGCTCCGACACCAGGGCCACAACAAATAACTTAATCCTGCGAAACGAAGGCGCGGGCGCTCGTCCTTCCTAGACTCCTACTCTTCCCTCTCGTAGTCCCAATCGACGGCCAGGTCGCTCTGCCTCGCGGCGTCCGCGGCGAGCCGGTCGCACCGCTCGTTCTCGGGCTCCCCCGCGTGGCCGCGGACGCGCACGAACCGCACCTGATGCCGCGCGCAACTCGCGACGAGCTTCTCCCACAGGTCGCGGTTGAGGACCGGCTTCTTGTCGCTGCTCCTCCACCCGTTCCGCGCCCACCGCTCCGGGAGCCGCCCGATCATCGAGTTCACGAGGTAGGCGGAGTCGGAGCGCAGGACCACGTGGCAAGAAGTCTTCAGCGCCCGCAACGCGACGACGGCCGCCATCAGCTCCATGCGGTTGTTCGTCGTGAACCGGTAGCCTCCCGCGAGCTCCTTTCGCCGAGTCTTGTAGAGCAGGACGACGCCGTACCCGCCCGGCCCGGGGTTCCCCTGGCAGGAGCCGTCGGTGTAGATCGTCACGTCCTTGGGTTCTGTCCTCGGCTTCATTCCCGGAGAAGATAGAAACCACTTCTACCGAGAAGGGAGTCGGGGGGGAGGGGAGGGGAGGGCGGGAGGCCGGGGTCCCCGCCCGCGTCCTCTCCCTCCTTATTCGACCTTCTCCTCTTCCCTCGTGATCGGCGGATCGTACCAGCGCCACGGCCAGTCAGGCGAGATCGGATTTCCCATCGAGGCGCTTCATCTTTTGGGTGCCGGAATCGTACGTCCGATGTTTCAACGAAGCCTCAAAACGTTCAAGGTGGACCGGGTCGTTTGTCTCCGGGGGTCGTGCCTAGTAGCGCTGGCGGGCGCCAGCCTGCAAGATTCCATTCCATCACACGTCACTCCTCGCAGCTCTAGTGATCAGGAGAAGCGCCGCGTGGGTTACAGAAAACCAACGTTGGTCGAAACCTATGCAGAACTTCACCTTGAGTCCGGGACATTGACCGAGGCTCGTTTTTTCGACGTAGTTCCTAAGCTGAAGGAGTTAGGATTCACAGAGGTGGAATTCGCTAGAGCCCTAAGCATCGACTTCAAGCCCGAGCGGTTGAATTTCCCTCGCGAGACACAGCGCGTGCGTTGCTGGAAGCCAGGCAAGCGGGAACTGGCGCAGGTTGGTGAAGATCTGTTTGTCGTCAACCTCACCGGCGATTACCCAGGCTGGGATAATTTCGTCCATCTCTTCAACGAAGGCCTTGGAGCTCTGGGAACGGGTCTAGGCGGACTTAAGGTTCGGTCGTTGAATCTCCTCACGACCGACCAGTTTTTGGTACCGAAAGAGGGGTTCTTGGTTTCACATTATCTAGGCGTCGGGGGGCGGGTGATTCCAAAGTGGTATGAGAATTGTAAAGAATCCATCGATATCAACATCGGTAGGGGAATGCTCGAACCCGACGGCCGGAACAGGCAAATTCAAATAGGCGTGCGCGGCGCCGCTGATCCAGTGACGATAGGGTTCCAGGCCTCTTTCCACGACGCCGTTGGAGAAGGAACTAATTTGCAAGACCTCCTCGAAGATCTGCACCGTGAATCGAACGTCACCTTCGAATCACTGATAACCGATCGAACACGAAACGAGATCATGGGAGGACGGATAGCATGACGCGGTTCAGCACCATTGATCCACCGGCCGCCATTTCCTTCTTCACGCCAGCCGGGGGGGTGTTTGGCCAAGGTCAATTTGCGTACTCCGTCGTTCCGACGAACGCACGCTCGGACGTTTCTCTCATTGAAGCGCGAATCCGTTCGGCCTTCGAGGGCGCTCAGAAGGAGCTCGGCCGATATGAGCGATACTCGCCGCGATGGGATGGCTACCGAGCTCAGCCATTTTCTACCGATGTGCTTTGCTGTGCAGCGGGAATCTTGGAATATTCACAGAAACTGTTCCTGAACGCGCATACCATTCCGGAGCTCGTGACTACTGGTCCAGCTAGCGATGGTTCGATAGATGTAGAACTTCGAATGGCCGATAAACGAGTACTCATAACTTTGTATCCTAAAGAGGATCAAGCGCGCTTCTTGACTTTCGAGGCGGAAGAGGCCCATGAACATTCGGCACCGTTGGGAAGACAAGCTTTGGAAAGGTGGTTTGCTTGGCTTCGTCAGCCGAACCCTGTTCCAACTGGCGTGGATCAAGATCCTCTTCGTTCCCGATGACGAGAAACTCTGGAGGGCCTTCAACAAACCTGACCAAGTTTACAAGAAGACCGGCCACCCAAAACCTTCATTCTTCAGGGACAAGAGCGGCCTCAGCTGCGATCTTGCGCGCTTCAGCACTCCCGAGCGGTCGCGGGTCGGCCACGGATACAAGCCGTACCCTCCTGAAACGGGATTGATCGAGTTCAGCGCGAAGCTAGTCCGGGCCGCGGGCTCAAATATTCACCACAAGCCGGTTAGACTGCCGCGTAGCAACTATGCCCATTCACAGTTTGGCAGAGCCCTAACCGGTATAGGTGAAGACCTCTTGGCGAGAGAAGCTCGGGTTAGGATTGAACAGCGATTCAAGGGAAGAGGCTGACCTTCTGATGAGGCGGACCATGGAGACACGCGCGCTTCGTGGCGTTTCGAGTTTTGGTCGAGTTTTACCACGAGCCACATTAGACGCGCGCGCGAATACGCGCGACTATATAGCGCGCGATAGACGAGATCGAGCTGAAAATCCGCGTGTCGGCAGTTCGATTCTGCCCCTGGCCACTGCCTAGCTCGATCGCTGCACGCCGCTCGATACGATTCGCTGGCGCCGATCGCCACCTCCACCTCCGATTCACCTCCCGACCGGCCCTGGGCGCGGGAAGACGGCGTGGAACACGCTGCCGCGGCCAAGCGTGCTGCGAACGCCGATCGTCCCGCCTTGCGCCTCGACCAGTTTTTTGGTGAGCGCAAGCCCCAGGCCAGTCCCGGAAGGACGTGTGGCTCTGCCCGCGTCCAGCTGCTGGAACTCGACGAACAGGCGCCCGACGTCTTCCGGCGCAATCCCGATACCGGTGTCCTCTACCTCCAATCGGAAGGCTGCTGGTGCCGCTTCCGGGCGCGCCCGGACGATCACACGACCGCCCTCCGGCGTGAACTTGAGCGCATTCGATACGTAGTTGTACAGCACTTGCTTGAACCGGGCCGCATCGAGCACGACATCGCTCAGGCCCGGGTCGACGTGCGACTCGACGTGAATCGCCTTGGAGGCGATGGCCGTGGGCAGAGTCCCTAGGACCTCTCCGACCAGCTTGGACAGGTCCACCGGCTCCGGATGAAAGTCCAGTTTCCCACTATCCACCTTGGTGAGATCCACCACGTCGTTAATGAGCTGGAGCAGTTGTCGTGAGCACGTGAGGATGTCGGCGAGGTATTCC
>JBOHST010000384.1:0-3036 GCA_050733375.1 Gemmatimonadales bacterium | reverse complement strand
TGACGGTCTTGATCGCCTTGCTCGATCCGACGATCTCGTACTGGGCTTCGACTTCGGCGCGCAGGCGGACGTTCTCCACCGCGAGGTCCACGCGCTCCAGCGCGTTGCGCAGCGTCAGCAGAATGCGGTCGGTGTCGAGCGGCTTCTGGAGGAAGTCGTAGGCGCCGAGCTGCGTCGCCTCCACGGCGGTTTGAATCGTGCCGTGGCCGGAGATCATCACGACCTGCGCGTGTGGATCGATCTCGCGCAACCGTCGCAGCACCTCGAGACCGTCCATCCCCTGCATTTTGACATCGAGGAACACGAGATGCGGACGGAACTCCGGGTACGCCTGGAGCGCGTCATGCCCCGACGCGCAGGTCTGCACATCGAGCTTCTCGAACTCGAGAACCTGCTTCAAGGCCTCGCGCACGCCCTTTTCATCGTCGACGACCAGCACGCGACGGCTCATGGGCGCCTGCTTCGGTAGAGCACGACGGCGGTCGAATGCACCGCCACGTCGGCGATGGCCCGGTCCACGCCGATCGCCACCGCCCCGTTGGCGTCCGCACCTGCCGTCTGGCGGGCGAGAGCCTTCACGGCCGGCGCGGGGAACGGGAAGCCACGCAGCGAGATCTCCCGCACCGTCCAGCGCGCCGTGCCCGGCCGCGCGATAGCGATCGGACCCGCGATGCGAATTGGCTCGCGCTCGGCGAGCAGCCCGCGCAGGGGCCCGAGCGTATTCGGTGGAATGAGCTTCGTATCGAGCCGGGCGTGCACGGCCAACGAGCCTTCCGACAGCTCCACGCGGAGCGAGTCGAAGGTCTTCCGGACGGTCCAGTCGATGCCGGTACCGATGAGCGCCGCCATTTCGTTGGGGTTCAACAATACCGAGTCTGGCCCGCCCCGGCGGCCCAGTGCGCTGAGCTTCCCTGCCGCGTCCGCCAATGCCGTAGGCGTGGGCGCACCCACATTGGTGTCCCGCACCGCCGGGAGAGCCGTATCGCGCCGGCCCACCCACCGCTCGATCGTCTCCTTGAGCGGTGCGCGATACCACCACGCCGCAGCCACGATGAGGAGCAGCAGCGCGAACAACGCCAGGCGCACCAGGCCCCTAAGGCAACCGTTCACGATGTACCCTCTCATACACCACCCCGTCCGGCCGGAGCACGCTGCGCACCAGGTCCACGCCGTCCAGCAGTCCCGCCGCTTCGACCGCCAGATCCGCCAGCGGCTGCTCCACCTCGGCGAATTCGCGCACTCGGGCGTTCTTGCCGACGCGACCCATGGTCAAATGGGGCCGAAACGGGCGCGCCTCAGTCGGGAATCCGAGCGGCGCGAACACCCGCTCGACCTGGTTCTGCAGCAGCTCGATCGACGGATCCGGCTCCACCCCGGCCCAGAACACGCGAGGTCGCCGCGCATTCGGGAATGCCCCGGCCCCACGGACGACGAAAGAGATGGCGCGGGCCCCGACGACCGCCTCCACCAACGCGCTGCCGAGCTCAGCCAGACGGACATCGGCGACCTCACCCAGGAATTTGAGAGTCAGGTGGATGCCGTCGGGCGGGACCCACTTCACGGGCAGCGGGCGGGCGCGCAGCGGCGCGAAGGAATCCCACACCGCCCGCTGCACCGATGGCGGTGGCGTGAGCGCCACGAACAGCCTCACCGGCCGGCGCGATCCCGGATCAGACTGCCCCGCCGGTAGCCGCGGGGGTCGACCGTGACCTCGTCAAAACCGAGGCTGCGGAGGTGATCGGCGATCTCGGCGCTCCGCAATTCGAGCCAGGGGATCCACTCCGGCTCTACCTCGATCCGGGCCGAGTCGCCCCGATGGCGCACGCGCAGGTTGCCGCGCACACCGAGTCCTCGCAGGAACGCCTCCCCTTCCTCGACCTGGCGTAACCGGCGCGGGGTGATGTGCAAGCCGTATTGCACGCGGCTTGATAAGCACGGCGCCGCGGGCGCGTCCCAGTTGGGAAGCCCCATCGAGCGAGCGGCAGCGCGGACGTCGTCCTTGCCGAGCCCCGCCAGGACGAGAGGCGAGCGCACACCCGCCTGCACGCCGGCGGCATGGCCAGGCCGGTGCTCCTGCAAATCGTCGGCATTGGTACCATCGCAAACGACGGTCAAGCCCCGCTCATCCGCCAGCTCCTGCAGGCGTCGCCACAACTCGCGCTTGCAGAAAAAGCAGCGGTTGGTGGGGTTCGCGAGGTATTGCGGATCGTCCAGCTCGTGGGTGTCCACTTCCGCCACGGGAACGTCGAATTGCGCGGCAATGGCGTGAGCCATGGTCCGCTGCTCGGCGGGCAGTGAGGCGCTGCGTCCGATCGCCGCGAGTATGCGCTCGGGTCCGAGCTCCTGGCGCAATACCACCGCCAGTAGTGCGGAATCCACGCCGCCCGAGTACCCCAGCAGGGCTGATGGAAACTCACGCACGGCCGCACGCAGCGCGTCAAGGGTGGTGGCCATGGGCGGCAAGGTAGTCATTCGAGGTGTCCTAACTCAAGGACAGTTTGCCGGCCAGAACCGGATGGTTCGTCTGCGGAACCATGACACACTGTACTTGCGTTAGTACAGAGGCACTATTTATCTACGAATCGTCTGACCTCCAATACTCACAGAGGTTACGAATGGCCGCCAAACCCGCCCTCGACGCCATCGATCGACGCATCGTGCGCCTCCTCGCCGCCGACGGCCGGTCCAGCTACCAGGCGATCGCGGACGAGGTAGACCTCTCTCGCCCCGCGGTGATGGAGCGCGTCAAACGACTCGAAGAATCGGGCCACATCACCGGCTACGGCGCGCATCTCGACCGCGCCAAGTTGGGGTTCCCGGTCACCGCGTTCGTGGCGGTGCGCTACGGCAACAGCAACTACGTGGGCGACGAGCCCCGGATGCGGGAGATGGCCAAGCACCCGGGCGTGCTCGAATGCCACCACGTGGCGGGCGAGGACTGCTACATCATGAAAGTGGTCGCGCCCGATCTCGAGGGCGTGCAGAACGTGCTGCGCACCATGTCGAACGGACAGAAGTCCTTCAACACCCGCACCA
>JBOHST010000383.1:0-4786 GCA_050733375.1 Gemmatimonadales bacterium | reverse complement strand
CCCCATACGTGAGGCCGGGATGCACCGCGACCGCGACATTGGACAGGAGCGTCCACGGCGTCGTGGTCCACACCACGAGCTGGCCCCGGGGATCGTCGGCAAGGAGGAACGTCACGTACACGGAATTCGTGTGCTCCGTGTCGTAGCCGAGCGCGAGCTCATGTGAGCTCAGCGCGGTTCCGCAGCGCGGGCAATACGGCAGCACCTTGTGCCCGCGGTACAGCAGCGCCCGGTCGTGCAGGCGCCGGAGCAGCCACCACACCGTTTCGATGTACTCGGGTGTGTAGGTGATGTAGGGGTGCTCGTAGTCGAGCCAGTAGCCGATGCGGTCGGAGAGCGTCTCCCAGTCGGTTTTGTATTTGAACACGCTCTCGCGGCACAGGCGATTGAACTGTTCGACGCCCATCGCTTCGATCTGCTGTTTCCCGCTGATGTTGAGCTGCTTCTCGACCTCGATCTCCACCGGCAGTCCGTGGGTGTCCCAGCCGGCGATGCGGGTCACCCCCTGCCCCAGCATCGTGTGGTAGCGGCACACCAGGTCCTTGATGGTGCGAGAGAAGACGTGATGGATTCCCGGGCGTCCGTTGGCGGTCGGCGGTCCCTCGTAGAACACGAAGGGCGGACCGTAGCGGGTCGCCTCCTGCACCCGCTCGAACAGTCGCTCGTGCTTCCACGACGCCAGCAGCTTTTTTTCCAGCGCGTCGGCGCGCTCGG
This sequence comes from Gemmatimonadales bacterium, assembly GCA_050733375.1. Lineage (GTDB taxonomy): Bacteria > Gemmatimonadota > Gemmatimonadetes > Gemmatimonadales > GWC2-71-9 > DASTHG01. The sequence continues at coordinate 4,072 of JBOHST010000383.1, read as the reverse complement.
TCGTCGACAGCGGCGGGTACGCCATCAGTTGAGGCGGGCGACGACGCCGCGGACCAGCGCCGCGAGGGGCGGCTCGGCCGCGCGCGCCACGGCCAGAATGCGTTCTACCGACGCGGGCTCGAGCGCGTCGGGCAGACAGAGATCGGTGATGATCGAGAGGCCGAGCACCCGCATTGCCTGGTGGCGGGCGACGATGACTTCGGGGACGGTGCTCATGCCGACGATGTCGGCGCCGAACGCCCGGAGCAGGCGGTACTCGGCGCGGGTTTCGAGATTTGGGCCCGGCACCGCCACGTACACACCCTCGCGCAGCGTGATCTGCTGTTCCAAGGCCACCGCGCGGGCGAGCGCGCGCAGGGCCGGATCGTACGCATCGGTCAGGTCGGGGAAACGCGGGCCGTCGCGATCGTCGTTGGGGCCGATGAGCGGGTTGTCGGCGAGCAGGTTGATGTGATCGCTCAGCAACACCAGGTCGCCCGCGGCCCACAGCGGATGCATCCCGCCACTCACATTCGATACGACCAGCGTGCGGGCACCGAGCGCCCGCAGCACCCGGATGGGAAACGTCACGTCGCGCAGCGCATATCCCTCATAGCGATGAAAGCGGCCTTGCATCGCCGCGACGCGCCGCCCGGCGAGCGTGCCGACGAGCAGCCGGCCGGTGTGGCTCTCGACCGTCGGCACCACGAACCCCGGGATGTCCGCGTAGGGAATCGTGGCCTCGGCCTCGATTGCTTCGGCCAGGGCCCCAAGCCCGGTCCCGAGAATCACCCCCACGTCCGGTTCCAGCGTAGTGCGCGCCCGCACCGCCCGGACGGCGTCCGCCACTGTCACCCGCGATCGCCCTCCAGCGCGCGCAGCTCGGCGATCTGGCGCTCCAGCAAGGCGCGGAACCCGGCGAGGTAGCCCGCGAACTGCCGCTGCACGTCGAGCAGCCGTCCGCGCGCTTCTTCCTCCGCCCGGTGCGCCTCATCGACCCGTTGCCGGCCCTCCGCTTCGGCCTCGCGGACGATGACCTGGGCCTCGCGCTCGGCGGCGGTGCGTGTGTCCTCACGCAGCTGCTGCGCCGCGACGAGCGCTTCGTTCATGGCGGTCTCACGCTCGCGGAACACACGCAGCTGCTCGGTCAGCGCGGCGACGCGCTCCTCCAGCACCGAGTTCTGCCGCAGCACGCGCTCCAACTCGTCGGCCACCCGCATGCGGAAGTCCTCCACGCCGAGCGGCTCGTATCCCCGCATACTGCGGCGGAACTCCTGGCGCCGCACGTCAAGCGGCGTCAGGTGAAAGCCGTCATCGGTCACCCCGTCCTCTGACCGAACAGGGCGGTACCCAATCGGATCACCGTTGCTCCCTCCTCGACTGCCGTGGCGTAGTCGCCGGACATCCCCATCGAGAGCGTCGGTAGCCATAAGCCTTCCTCCTGTAACGAGTCCCGCAGGCGGCGGAGACCGTGAAAGGTCCGTCGCTGCATGTCGAGGTCATCCGTCAGCGGCGCCAACGTCATCAAACCGTCGAGCGCGAGCGCCTCGAGCGCCGCGATACGTCGCGCCAGGGCGGGCGCATCGGTCGGCGCGCAGCCGCTTTTCTGCTCCTCCCCCGCCACGTTGACCTGCAACAGCACGCGCTGACGGGTGCCGTGCGACGCCGTGCGCCGCGCCAGCTCTTCCGCCAGCTCGGCTGAGTCGAGCGAATGCACCAGCGTGAAACGCCCGGGCACGAGCTTCGCCTTGTTGCGCTGCAGGTGGCCGATCAGGTGCCAAGTGATTCCCGCATCCGGCGCCTGCAACATCTTGTCCAGCGCCTCCTGCACCCGGTTCTCCCCCACGTCGGGAAGGCCGGCCGCTCGGGCGGCACGCACGGCTTCGGGTCCGAATCCCTTGGTGACCGCCACGATGGTCACAGGGTGGGACCAACCGCCGGCGGCCTGCCGTCGCGCGATCTCACCCCGAATCCGGGCGAGGCGCTCCGGCAAGCCGGCAAAATCCATAGCCGTTAATTGTATCGACCCGGAGGGGCCGAAACAATCCGGCGACCCCGGAAGTGGGCCTCAGCCCGTGGTTTGGGCCGCTGCGGGGAGGGCCTCGAGCTGTTTCCGGGACCCGGACAGCACGTCGCGGACCTGGTCGGGACTGAGCGGCCGGTACAGCCGGCCGTGGCTGGCGATCGAGATGGTAGAGGTTTCCTCGGAGACGACCAGGATAGTGGCATCGGTCTCCTCCGAGAGACCGAGCGCCGCCCGATGGCGCGTGCCAAGCGACTTGTCGGTCACCTTGAACTGGGTCAGCGGCAACACGCAGCCGGCGCCGATGATGCGATCGCCGCGCACCAGCACCGCCCCATCGTGCAGCGGCGAGTACGGTGTGAAGATGGTGGTGAGCAGCGCCACCGAGAGTTTCGCCTCCATCGGGACCCCGGACGGAATGAACTCGTCGAGCCCGATGTCGCCTTCCACCGCAATGATGGCCCCGGTGCTGGCGCGCGCCATCCGGTCCACCGCCTCGGCGATCTCCTCGGCAACCGACTGGCGGTCGCCGCGGGCGAAGGCGCGCATGAAGCGCGACTGGCCGAGCCGCGCCAGGGCGTTGCGAAGCTCCGGCTGGAACATCACCACGGCAGCGAACGGCGCGAAGGTGAACACCAGCCCGAGCAGGTGGCTCACCATCGTGAACTTCGCGACGACGGACGCGAAGTACGCGAGCGACAGAATCACGAGTCCCACGACGATCTGCATCGCGCGCGTTCCCACGAGGAACAGCAGGAAGCGGTACACGACGTACGCGACGAGCAGGATTTCGACGGCGTCCGGCCACAACGTGGGGACGAGGAAGCGGTACGCGTCGAAGTTCATGAACTCAGGCATCGAGCGCGCGCGCCACTGCCAGCGCCTCCCGGGCGAGCGCGGGATCGTGCACCCGGAACAGTCGGGCGCCCCGCTCCCAGGCGAGCGCGCACGCCACGGCGCTCGCGCGGTCGCGGTCCGCCACCGGACGCCCGGTGGCCGCGCCGAGAAACCGCTTGCGCGACGGTCCCACCAGCACAGGATAGCCGAGCGCGACGACCGTGGCCAGCTCATCGAGCAGACGGAAATTCTGCTCCGCGGTTTTGGCAAACCCGAACCCAGGGTCGAGCACGATCCGCTCCGGGGCGACGCCGGCAGCGGTGGCCCGCGCGACCGCCTCGTCCAGCTCTGCGGCAACTTCCACTGCGACTGTGCCGTAGCGCGCCAGGTCGTCCATCGTGTCCGGCGTGCCGCGCATATGCATCAGGACAAGGCCCGCGTCCCCCCGCGCCACGACGCCACCGAGGGCCGGGTCGAAGGCGAGTCCCGACACGTCGTTCACCACGGCGGCTCCGGCGTCGAGTGCGGCGCGGGCGACATCGGCCTTGCGGGTATCGATGGACACCGGACCCAGCCCCCGATCCACGACCGCGCGCACCACCGGCACCACCCGCGCGCGTTCTGCGGCGGCCGGCAGCGGGCGGGCGCCGGGACGCGTCGACTCCCCGCCGACCTCGATCAGTCCGCACCCATCGGCCTTCAGCCGCTCGGCATGCGCCAGGGCGGCCACCGGGTCCGCGAAAGCGCCGCCGTCCGAAAAGCTGTCGGGGGTTACGTTGAGCACGCCGACGAGCACCGGCGCTTCCAGGGAGATCTCGCCGCCCGTGATCATCCAGCGTCGCGGCGGGTCCGCGTACCCCATGAAAAATGCCGCCAGAGTGGGCACGAGGGTTTCGAGGCCTGGCGGCGCACGGTCGGGCCGCGCCAGCGGCGCCAGACGGCTCGCCGCCGCCGCGACGAGCGCCCACCCCTCGCCGGTCAGCACGTCGGCGCCGGTGCGGGCACCCCACCGTACCAGCGCTTCGCGTTCGGGCTCGCCAACTCCGTCGAGCAGCAAGACGAGCGGCCGGAGACCCACGGCGGCGAACCGGGACCGCTCCGGATCCCAGCCGCGCGCCGTGAGCGCCTCGCGCACCGCCGACGCCGTGAGCGGCGCGAGCAGGCTGAGTTTCACTGGTTGGGGAGCCTCACCCCTCGCGCCCGCGGGTTACCGCAGCGCTTGCACCACCTGCA
>JBOHST010000382.1:0-5892 GCA_050733375.1 Gemmatimonadales bacterium | reverse complement strand
ACATCGTGATGACGTTGGAGCCGAACCCCGGTGGCGCCGTGCTCCTGGGGACGACGACCGTCGCCGCGGTGAACGGGGTGGCGCAGTTCAATGATCTCCGCATCAATAAGTCGGGGACCAGCTACGTGATGAGGGCCACGGCGCCCTCGCTTGGGTTCTTCCGGACGAGCACCGCGTTCAGCATCACGGCGGGGCCGACCACGCAGCTCGTATTCACCGGGCAACCGAGCAACGCCGTGGCGGGTGCGTCGATTGCCCCACCGATCGTCGTCTCTGCACAGGATGTTTTCTTCAATACGACGACCTTCGGGGGCTCGGTCACCCTGACGATCGCGACGAACCCCGGAGTCCCGCCGGGCACGTTGACCGGCGGCGGACCGGTCACGGCCCTGAACGGCGTGGCGACGTTTTCGGGCGTGAGCATCAACAAGACCGGGGTAGGCTATACGCTGCGGGCCGGCTCGGGCACGCTGACGCCCGATACGAGCGTGGCGTTCACCATCACTCCGGGTCCGGTAACGCACCTGACGTTCGTGGTGCAGCCTGCGACCACCGCGGCCGGCTCGCCGATCACCCCGGCGGTCCAGGTCGCGGCGCGCGATGCCAACGAGAACACGGTCACGAGCTTCACGAGCAACGTGACGATGGCGATCGGCACGAACCCACCCGGCAACGGGATCCTCTCCGGCACCCTGACGGTTCCGGCGGAGGCGGGCGTGGCGGCTTTCTCGAATCTCAACATCGACAAGGTCGGCACCGGGTACACCCTGACGGCAACCTCGGCCCCGTTCGCGGCGACCAGCACGCCGTTCAACATCATCACGTCGCCGATTTCGAACACGCTCTCGACAGTCGTTGCCACGAGCCCCATCACCGCCTGCGCGGTCGGGTGCAGCACCGTCGGCGGCACGGCGTCGCTCATCACGGTAACGGCCAGGGATGGCAGCGGGAATGCGGTGCAAGGAGCCACGGTCGTGCTCTCGGCTACCGGTACCGGCAACACCCTGACGCAGCCCGCAACCACGACAAACGCCAGCGGCGTGGCGACCGGCACGCTCTCCTCGACCTCCACTATCGATGCGAAGATCGTGTCGGCGGTGATCGGCGGCGTGGCGATCCTGGATACCGACACCGTGACGGTGAATCCGGGCCCGGCGGCGTCGTTGGCATTCACCCCTGAGCCGGGCACCACCACAGCGGGCGTTGCCATCAACAGCGGCAGTGGCGGAGTGGTGGTCACCGCGCGCGATCAGTTTGACAACACGGCCACGAGCTTCGGCAGCTTGCTGACGATGGTGCTCGGTGCCAATCCGGCGGGCGGCGCGCTGTCCGGGACATTGACGGCGACGCCGACCGCGGGCGTGGCGACCTTCCAGGACCTCCGGATCACCAAGGCGGGAACCGGCTACCGGCTCCAAGCATCCGGCGGCGCACTCACGAGCCCACTGAGCAGCGCCTTCACGATCACGACGGCGCCGGTGAGCAAACTCGCGTTCATCGTCCAGCCGGTCACGACCGCCGATTCCGCGCCGATCACGCCGGCCGTGCAGGTGGCCGGGCAGGACAGCGTGGGCAATACGGTGACGACCTTCACCGGCCTTGTTCGCATGTTCATCGATAACCCCGGCACGAACCCGGGCGGCGGCACGCTGTCGGGCACCACGCAAGTCAACGCCACGGCAGGCACGGGCGTGGCGACGTTCTCGAACCTTCGGATCAACGCGTTGGGCACGGGCTACACCTTACTCACTACATCGAGCGGCCTTACGGACGACGTGAGCGCGCCGTTTGATATCATCCCGGGTCCCGCGGTGGCGCTCTTCTTCACCGTGGAGCCGTCGCAGACGGTCGCGGGATCCGCTATCTCGCCCGCCGTTCAGGTCACGGCGCGGGACAACCAGGGGAACACCGCGACGAGCTTCTTCGGCAACGTCACGCTGACGATCGGAACCAACCCGGCAGGCAACGGTATCCTCACGGGCGGCGGGCCGCTGGCCGCGTCGGCCGGCATCGTCTCGTTCCCCGCTGCGAGCATCGACAAGGCCGGCAGCCCCTATACGCTCCTCGCCAACGCGACCGGGCTGACCGGGGCGACGTCAATCGGGTTCAACGTCATCTCGGGCGGTGTCTCGCCCACGCTGTCCACGATCACCCGTGCCCCGACCAGCATTACCGCGAGCAGCGGGACGATCACCTCGACGATCACCGTCACCGCGCGGGACAACCTCAACAACGCGATCCAGGGCGCCACGGTGGTCCTCTCGGCGACGGGGTCGGGGAACTCGCTGATCCAGCCGGTGGCCACGACCAACGCCAGCGGCGTAGCTACCGGGACGCTGGCGTCGACTGTGGCCGAAACGAAGACCGTCTCAGCGACGATCGATGGCACGCTCATCAACGCCACGACGACCGTGGGCGTGAACCCAGCGGCGCCGAAGCTGCTCCTTTTCAACGTGCACCCGAACACCACCGTCGCCACCCAGACGATCCGTCCGGCGACCGGGGTGCAAGTCGAGGTGCGCGATACGTTCAACAACCGCGTGACGGGCGCCAATATCAGCGTCAACATCGCGATCCTCAATAACCCGGCCACCCCTCCGGGGACATTGTCGGGGACCACGACCGCCACCCAGGCAAACGGGCGGCTGGTCGGCGGGATCGCCACATTCAACGATCTGAGCATCGACAAGGTCGGCACGGGCTACACGCTGCTGACGTCCTCGACGGGCCTCGTCTCGGATACGAGCGTTGGCTTCACTATCACGGTCGGCGCGGCGACCAAGCTCGGCTTCGTGCAGCAGCCGACCTCGACCAGCGGCGGGGCGACCATTTCGCCGGCCATCACCGTTGAGATCCTGGATGCCGGTAACAACCGGGTGAACTCAACCGCTACCGTCACCCTCGCCATCGGGACCAATCCGGGACCCAACGCGGCGCTCTCGGGAACCGCCTCGCTGGCGGCCGTTGCCGGCCTCGCCACGTTCTCGAACTTGAGCATCGACAGCGCCGGCACCGGCTACACGCTCGTCGCCACCTCCGGAGCCCTCACCCAGGCCACGAGCGGCGCGTTCAACAACACCGTGGGTGCCGCGACGAAGCTCGGCTTCCGCGTGCAGCCGTCCAACACGGCGGGGGGAGCCACGATCACCCCGGCGATCGAGGTCGAGGTGCGGGACGCCGGCGGCAACCGGGTGACGAGCGCATCGAACCTCGTCGACGTCGCGATTCTGAACAACGCGGGGGGCGGGACGTTGGCGGGCGACAACTCCAATAACGCCGTGAGTGGCCTCGCCACGTTCAACACCCTGAGCATCAACAGCGCCGGCACAGGTTACACGCTGCAAGCCACGGCCACCGGTCTCACGTCGGCCGTTAGCGCCGGCTTCAACATCGCCGTCGGCGGGGCGACCAAGCTCGGCTTCGTGCAACAGCCGTCCAACGCCACCGGTGGAGCTACGATCTCTCCGGCTGTCACCGTCGAAATCCAGGACGCCGGGGGGAACCGGGTGACGGGCGCGACCAACAGCGTCGCCCTCGCCATCGGGGTCAACCCCGGGCCCGGGGCTGCGCTAACGGGGGGCAACGCTGTGCCGGCGGTCAACGGCCTCGCCACGTTCTCGAACCTGAGCATCGACAGCGCCGGCACCGGCTACACGCTCGTTGCCACCTCCGGAGCCCTCACCCAGGCCACGAGCACCTCGTTCAACATCACCGTGGGTGCCGCGACGAAGCTCGGCTTCCGTGTGCCGCCGTCCAACACCGCGGGGGGAGCCGTGATCGCCCCCGCGATCGAAGTCGAGGTCCAGGACGCCGGCGGCAACCGGGTGACCGGGGGAGCGCCGCACACTGTCGACATTGCAATCCTCAATAACCCGAGCACCGGTGTGCTGACGGGCGATGCCTCCAACAACACGTCGGGTGGCGTCGCCACCTTTGCCGACCTGAGCATCGACGTGGCGGCCAACGGGTATACCCTGCGGGCCACGTCTACCGGCCTGACAAGCGTGACCTCGACCGGCTTCACCATCGTGGTCGGCGCACCGGCCAAGCTGGCGTTCTTCCAGCAGCCGACCAACGAGATTGCGGGGGTCTCGATCGCCCCGGCGATCACCGTCCGAGTGCTCGACGCCGGGAACAACCTGGTGACGACCGCCACGAACCCAGTCGACGTCGCGATCCTGAACAACGCGGGCCCCGGCGGCACGTTGTCGGGGGACGCCTCCAACAACGCCTCGGGCGGTGTCGCCACGTTCACCGATCTGAGCATCGACAAGTCGGGCACGGGGTATACACTGCGGGCGACCTCAGGAAGCCTGACCGCGGTCACCTCCACCGGGTTCGACATCAGCCACGCGAGCGCGGACCACCTGGTGTTCACGGTGCAGCCCTTGAACACGCAGTCCGGCCAGACCATCACGCCGGCCGTGAAGGTCGAAATCCGGGACGCGTTCGAAAACCTGGTGACCAACGCAACTGACGACGTCACTCTGGCGATTACGAACGGTACCGGCACCCCACTGGCCCAACTTTCGGGCACGATCCCAATAGCGGCCGTGGGCGGAATCGCCACATTCAGCGATCTGAGCATAGACCTGGTCGGAACCGGGTATACTTTGGATGCTACCGCCGCCGGCATGTCCGCGGCGACGAGCGATCCGTTCGACATCACGCTGTGATAGGAGTTACGACGTCCGCCGTGCCCACACGCTTCCGCTTCGCGCACCCGCGATGATCTGCCCGCGCTGCTCGGTCGGCGAGATCTCGGAAACGACCCAGGAGTGCCTGGTGTGCGGGTTCTCCCGCACCGGCGGCGTGCTGGTCGAGTCGAGCGACTGGAATCAGCTCGACGATCCGATGCTCCCCGCCCTGGAGCGGCAGTTCCAGGTCGAAGGGGTGCTGCGACGCGGCACGGCGTCGCGCATTTACCTGGCGCGCGACCAGGTCACCGGACGGCTGTGCTCCCTGAAGGTGCTGCCGCTCGCGGAGGACACGCCCGACGAGGTGGTAGAACGCTTCCGCCAGGACGCGCAGCGCGCGGCCACCCTCGACCACCCGCACCTCGTCCAGGTGCATCGCTTCGGCGTGACCGACACCGCGCTGTGGTACGCGATGGAGTACGTGCAGGGGCGCTCGCTCGGCGATCTGCTGCGCACCGCGGATCGCATGGACTTGAAGACCTGTCTGCGGCTGGCGGAGCAGATCGCCAGCGCGCTCGAGTTCGGGCACCGCCGCGGCGTCACCCACGGCAACCTCAAACCGTCGAACGTACTGGTGGACCCGGAGGGGTGGGCGCGCATCGCCGACTTCGGCGTGAACCGCGCGTTCGGCCCGCTGCCGCGACGCCAGCCCGAGCTGTCGTTCGAGGAGAACTACGGACACGTGGCGCCCGAGCAGTTCGGACCCGACGGCGACACGGGTCCGGGCGCGGATCAGTACGCGCTCGCCGTGCTGGCCTTCTCCTGTCTGGCGCGCCGGCCGCCGTTCGTGGGTGAAACCCTCGAGGCGATCACGCGACACCATCTCGAGGGGCCGACGCCGTTGCTCGCGGAGACGCGACCTGATCTGCCGTCCCACGTATCGACCGTGCTGGCGCGCGCCATGAGCCGCCGCCCCGACGACCGCTTCGCCGGCGTGCTCGATTTCGTCACGGCGTTGGCCGGCATTCCCGTGTCCCCGCGCGCACCCGCCGCCGACCAGAAGGCGGTCGGCGTTGTCGCTACGGCGACGAGCCTGGCTCAGACGGCGCTTCCCCTCGAGCCGGCGCCGGTGGCGAGCGCCATGCCCGCGTCCAAGCCCAAGCGCGCGCCGCAGGTCGAGCCCGCCCCCGAGGCCAAGCCCGTGCCCGAGGCCGTGCCAGTCACCGCCGTCGCGCCGGAAGCCGCTCCCGTGGCG
>JBOHST010000381.1:0-9499 GCA_050733375.1 Gemmatimonadales bacterium | reverse complement strand
CGCCAACCGAATGAGGTTCGTCTCGGCCGCGAGCCCGAGGTATTCCGGGCGCACGATCGTGTCCAAGGCGAGCATGTAGTCGACGTACAACCGCTGGACGGCGGTGTCCGTGATGCTCCGCCCTAGGGAATCGAGCGCTGGATCCTCTTTCGAGCGGTCGAGGCCGTTGGTGACGTCTACCATGAGGACGAGCAGCAGGCCTTTGGCGCGGTAATAGTTGGCGAGACCCAGCTCGTTGCCGCGCACCGCCTGGGCGGGTGTCGTTCCTGCGAGCAGCGCGGGCCACGGCACCGAGACATGCATGATGGCCGCGTCGGCGTGCGACGAGGTCCACAAGTTCAGCGCTTGGAGCGTGACGGTCTGATCGGGATAGGGCGGAATAGCTGAGAACCCCATCCGGAACGTCCGGTGAGGGCCGCCCGGCGGAGTCGCGTCGCTGCACGCGATGGCCCACAGCGCGCAACCCAGCGCAGCAGCCCACCTCAGTGCTGGGGCCACTCCGTCGTCCTCGATGGGCTCATTGCTGCAACATAGCCGCCCGCCCCGGACTCGGATGAGGCGCCGCCCCGAACACCAGGCTGCAGCAGGTCACCGCCCCCTCGGCCTTCTGAAGCTCGGAGATGTCCACGGGCGTCACGGTGATCCGCCGCTCCTTCAGCCGACGCCGCGTGGCCGGAAATGTGGTCGGGTACACGACCTGGGTATCGATCAGCAGGCCGTTCGCCGCATAGGGCTCGGCGCTATCCACCTCGAGCACGTGCAGGGGAGCGAACGCCGCTGGATCCACCCAGCGAGGATTACAGAGAATCATGTCGGCTGCGACTTGTGACGCGGCGCTCTTGAGATGCAGGCAGCCATGCACCGGCACGGCGCCGACCACATAGTCGTGCGGGGTTAAGGCGGCCTTCAGCTGATCGATTGCCGCCTGATTGGTGCGTGCGGTCAGGCCTACATACACCGTTCGTCCGACCCGCAGCACATCCCCGCCGTCCATTGACCCCGGTGGGGCGATGCGTACCAGCGGCCGGTAGGATCGCAGCGCGACGGCCGTCGTGACGATTTCCGGCCGGCGCGACGGCGCTCCAGGCCGCGTGATGACCGCAATCTCGTCGAACACGACGGCGGTGTCTTCCACGAAGACCGAGTCGGGGAGCGCCGGGTCGGCGGGAAGGGACACCACCTCGCAGCCAAGCGCGCGGAGCGCCTCCTGGTACGCGTGATGTTGTGCCCGGGCCGCCATGAGGTCGATCGGCTGGCGGTCGAGGTGCGTCAGCTCGCAATGGGCGATGGCGGGACTGACGGCCCGCGTGATCGCAATCCACTGCTGCGCGACCGCGCTCATTGCTCCTGCGGCACGCGGCGCCCCTGCTCCAGCGATCGACGAAGCGCCGCAGCCATGGCGGTGAGCTCGCCCTTCAGGATGCCGCGCCAGGTGTTCCCCCACCGGCGGAAGGACGACACTTCCATGATGGAGGTCGTGGCCCCCTGAAACGACAGCGACATCCGAGCGACGACGTGCGCGGTATCCGGGCCTTCGTGCACCGTTCCCAGCACTCGGGCCGTCGCGGTCCGCAGGACGTCCCCGAGGCCGGATTCCTGAGAGACGACGACCCGCATGAGCGAAACGAACACGAGTGTATCCGAGACGGCTGCGGCCGCCTGGGCATCGTCCACGCCGAGCACCGTTCGCCGGAAGTCGGCCCCCTCGGGCGCTTCAAGGATCGGGCGAAACAGCTCGTGCAGCTCGCGCAGCGCTGCGGGATGCATCAACGCGGCCGCGCCAGTCCAATCCCCCGATCGGATCGCGGCCATGTACCGCTCACCCACCTGCTCAGGCGTTTCCGCCGGTTGCTGGGCGACCGCCCGTGAGATGTCGACTCCCCCCGCGAGCACAACCAGGGCGATCAGCAAACACCTTGCGCCGCTCCATGTCATGAGGGCCTCCAATGCGGGCCGGGGCTATTGCACGCAGGGCGCGTGCGGATCCCCTTTGGGGTGGTCGAGCTTGGGTCGGTGATCCAGGTTTGCGATGGACAGGGCGGCGTCGTGCACCAGACGCGCGACGCGCGCGAGATTCGGATAGTCGATGTACTGCGGCTCGTCGGTGACCTGGTGGTAGTCGAGGTGTTCGCCGCGCGAGATCGCCACGCTCGGGATGCCGTAGCGGGCGTAGCTGTAGTGGTCGGCGCGGCAGTAGTACTGCAGCGGGTGACCTGGCGCATCATAGGCATAGTTGAAGGCGAAAGGCTGTGATTGGACGGCGTTCGCCGCCTCGAGCAGGTCCCCGAACTCGTTCGAGAGCCGCCGCGCGCCGATTACTTCCAGATAGGTGGGCCCGCCCGCGGGAAGGTCGGCCGGGCCGCCGCGCCCCACCATATCCTCGTCGATAGTCGCGACGATCGAATCGATCGGCACGGTCGGATGATCGGTGAACCACGCCGAGCCGATGAGTCCTTCCTCTTCGCCGGTGTGAGACACGAACAGGATCGAGCGACGCGGCCGCGCCGAGCCGGCCGCGAGCGCTTCGGCGATCTCGAGAATCGCCACCGTCCCGGTGCCGTCGTCATCCGCGCCGTTGCGTATCGAATCGAGCCGCGCGGGACGGAGGCGCCGCAGACTGTTGAGCAGCTGGTTGACCCGCGCCTGCTCCTCCGCCGTCGCCGGGCGGTCCGGCGAATCGGCACCCAACGGCCGCACGACCTGGTTATGGACGCGGATCGAATCGTGGTCTACCGGACCACTGCGGGAGAACCCGACATGGTCGTTGTGCGCCGTGAGCGCCACGTACTGACCGCGCAGGACGGGATCGCGGCCCGGCAGGACGGCGACTACGTTGCGCGCGGCGAACGAAACGGGAGTGAAGCGCGGAACCACTGCGCCTCGAACCGTGCGCCCCGGCGCTCCCCCCACCAGCCGGTCCACTGGGGCGCCGAGCAGCACTTCCGCCGCGCGCGGGGAGACCAGCAGCAGGGCGGGCTGCCCGCTCGCACGGCTGGTGTCGGCGGTCAGCCGCCGGACGGCGAGCTGCGCCACTACGTCCGGCCCGAACAGATCGAGCTCGGCCACCGCCACGGCGGCGGCACGCGCGAACCGCGCATCGGTGACGACCCCGCGCAGCCGCTGGATCAGCGTGCGTCGCCCATCGGGCCCAGGGCGCACGTCCAGAACCACCAGCTTCCCGGCCGACTGATCGGCCCTGATCCAGCTCGATGGATCGTTTGCGGCACCGCCGTAGACGGCCGGCACACCGTCCAACGGCGGCATCGCCACCGCCCGGCCGATCAGCACGTAGTCGGTCCCAAACGTCAATGCGGCATCTCCGACCGCGAGCGTCTGCGACGCGGGCTCCGCGAAATAGAATGGAACGGTCTGGAACCAAGACCCGCCTTCACCCGCCGGGTGGAGTCCCAAACGGCCGAACTCGGCCGCCACGTACTCGGCGGTCTTGAAATTGCCGACCGACCCCGACTGCCGTCCGCCCATCGAGTCGTCGGCAATGGCGAAGAGACGTAGGCGCAGATCGGCGGGTGAAATGGCCGGACCGGTGGCGCTCGCGGATTGGCCACCGGCCGGACGGGCGAGCGTGGCGATCAACAGAACGACGGAGACGGCGGACGAGAACTCGCGCATGCAGACTCCCAGGTAAGGTGTTCAGGACCCGGCGAGGAGCGCTCGCAAATGTGCCGAAAGACCGCTGAGATCCTGAGCGATTGGAAACGAACCGGAGTTGTGGGTATTCCAGAACAACACCGTCTCGCCGGCCGCTCGGTCCCGGCACCACGCGAGGCAGGCGGCCAGCGTCTTGCCGCTGTAGGTCGTCTCGAGGTGGAGACGTGGTGCGGCCCAGGCCAGCGCCAGCTCCGCTTCGCGCGTTGGAACTCCGTAGCCTGCGCCAACGAATGCACCGACGAGATCGACCTCGCGCCGCCCAATGCGCACGCGCGGCACGGTGGGATCGAGCCGCGCCAGCAGCGTCGCGACGCGACGCGCTCGCCACAGGAGGAGCGGGCTATTCGCGAGCGCCCGATCCACGACCCGCACCGCCGTGACGCGAGTGCGCAGCCCGGCGATCCGACAGCCCACGAGCAGTCCGGACGCCGTGCCGCAGGTGCCGGCCGGCACGAAGAGGCGATCCGGCTCGGGCATCTCGCCAGCCCGGACCTGCGCCGCGAGCTCCAACGCGGCGGTCACGTAGCCCACGGAGCTGAGCGCGTTGGTCGCGCCGAACGGGATGTAGTAGGGGGTTTCCCCCGCCCGGCGTCGAGCGCGCATGGCGGCCGCGGCGTTGACGATCATCCCGACCGAACCACCGGCGTAGCGGATCCGCGCCCCCGCGGCGACCATGCCGCGCACGGCGCGGCGGACCGCTTCGGTGACCGGCTGCCGGCCGAGCGACAGCTCCACGGCAAATCCCAGCGCCGCGCCGTGGAGCGCGGCCGCGAGCCCCTGGTTGGAGCCGATGCCGCCCACGGTCACGAGCGCCCGGGCGCCACGCCGGCGCGCGTCGGCCAGCAGGTACTCGAACTTGCGCACTTTGTTGCCGCCGTAGAGCGGCGAGGTGAGGTCGTCCCGCTTCACGAACAATCGCCCACGAAATCCTTCGGGCGACGGCAGCGCTTCGACGGGGGTCGGAACAGTCGCGAGCGGGATCCAGGGAAGGCGGTCCCGCAGCGTGGGGAACCGATCGAACAGGGCGTTGCTCAAAACGGCGGAGGCTGGGCGAGGACGATGCGGGGGGTGCGCGGCCCCGCCGGCCGCTCTCACGCGCGCGGGATCCGCACCAGCTTTCTCTGGCGCTCGTCCCACAGCGCGAGGCGGACGCAGCGGAAGCTATCCCACAGCGTAAGCGTGGTGACCTGGCGCAATTCCGGAACCGAATCGAGCACTTCCTGGAGGCGGTAGTTGGGGATGCGCGCATTCAGGTGGTGAACGTGGTGCAGGCCGATGTTGCCGGTCGCCCACTGCAGCAGCCTGGGAAGCCGGTAGTACGAGCTGCCGGCCAGGGCGGCTTCTTCGTAGATCCAGCGCTCGTCGCGCTCCCAGTAGGTCGGCTCGAACTGATGCTGGACGTAGAACAGCCAGACGCCGATCGAGCCCGACAGCGCCATCAGGGGCACATGCACCAGGAAGAACTGCCGGAACCCAACCAGCACACCCATCAGGACGATGAAGCCTGCCAGCCCGACGTCGGTCCACAGGATGCTGCGCCGTTCCCGGGTCCAGGTGCGCGGCACGATCGTCGGGATGCGGTGCCGCACGAAGAAGTGCAGCACGGCGCCGACGCCGAACAGCACGGCGGGATGGCGGTAGACGCGGTACTTGAACCGGCCCCAGCGTGACAGGGCGTGATACTCGTCGACGGTCAGCGTGTCGATGTCGCCGAATCCGCGGTGCTCCAGGTTACCCGAGGTCGCGTGGTGCATCGCGTGAGTCTTTTTCCAGTAATGGTACGGCGTCAGCGTGAGCACGCCGATGATGGAACCCACGAAATCCGCGATGCGTGGCGACCGAAAGAACGCGCCATGGCCGCAGTCGTGCTGCACGATGAACAGGCGAATCAGCATGAACGCGGCCGGGATCGCGAGCAGCAGGGTGAGCCAGTAGCCAACGCGCAGGCTCAGATACATGACGGTCCACGCGCCGGCGAACAGGACCGCGTTGATCGCGAGCTGCCACAGGCTGCGCCGGAATACCGGATCCTTGTACGGAGCGAGCCGCGCAGCCCACGTCTTGCTCATCTTGGCGCTCCCCCTTCCGCTACCGATTCTTCCCCGCTCTGTCCGTCCCGTTTGCGCACGAGCGCGTTGTACCCGCAGCCGCAGTACTCCGTGGTGCGGCCGAGCCGGTCGGTGCCGAACTCGAGGCGACCACCGCATGCCGGACAGTCCTGCGGGCCACTGCCCGCCACCAGCCCCTTGCGTAGCAACGCGAACTGGGACCGGTTCACTTGTGCCGGAAGGTGATCCGGCCTCGCGTGAGGTCGTACGGCGATAACGCGAGGGTGACCCGATCGCCGGCGAGCACGCGGATTCGGAACCGCCGCATCTTGCCCGCCATCGTCGCGAGCACGTTGTGGCCGTTCGTCAGCAGCACGCGGAACGTGGCGTTCGGCAGGACCTCGGTGACCGTGCCATCGACCTCGATCGCTTCTTCCTTCGCCATCAGTCTCCCCGCCCTCGGCCGCGCCGGCGCTCTGCCTTCCGCCGCCGTGCCGCAGCGATTTTCAGGCGCTTGGCCGTACTCGGTTTCACGTAGAATCGCTTCTGACGCAACTCCTTGAGCACGCCGGACTTTTGCACCTTGCGGCGAAACGCCTTGAGCGCCCACTCCAGCCGGTCGTTGTCGCCGATGACGATCTCGCTCATGCCCGCCGCCCGCGTGAAAGTCGCCGGACAAGAAGGGCCACCCCGAACACGTTCGGGGCGGCCCGCATCCGGTGTTTCCTGTCCGAGTTAACGGGTCAGCTCAGTTTGACCACGTTTTGCGCCGCGGGACCCTTTTCGCCCTGCACCACGTCGAACTCGACGCGCTCGCCCTCGGCCAGCGTCTTGAACCCGGTCGCCTGAATCGCTGAGTGATGTACGAAGCAGTCCTTCTCGCCGTCTTCACGGCTGATGAACCCAAAGCCCTTGCTGTCGTTGAACCACTTCACCTTGCCGGTGACACGCATTGCCTAACTCCTTGAAATGTTGTGGTCGGAGTGCGGCAGTGCCGTACGTGTCCGACTACAGGTGGACCCAGGAAATACAAAAACGAGACCGGCGCATTGGCCAGGTCTCGCCCTGCCGTTCGCTGGGAGCCGGCACGCAGAAGGCGTGCCCGTCGCTACAACAAGCCTAACTGGTTCGAGGGCCGAAGTCAAAGCCCCCTAACTCCTTGAGAACGCGGCCCCGGTGACGGCGGCGACCTCCTCCGGCCCGAGCGCCACGTTGGCGGCGCCGAGGGAATCGAGCGCATGCTCCACGGTGCGGGCGCTCGGAATCGGAAGCACCGTACGCCCTTGCGCCAGCACCCAGGCCAGCGCGACGGCATGCGGTGAGACCGCGTGGCGCCGGCTGAGGGCCTGCAACACCGGGTGCGCCGGCAGTTTCTTGTTGAGCCGCCCACCACCTACCGGGCTGTAGGCGAGAAACCCGATCCCCCGGCGCGCACACTCCGTGACGACGCCGGAGTCGAGCGCCTCGCGGAAAAACGGGTTGAGCCGATTCTGGACCGTCACGACCGTCACGCTGCGCGACGCCACGACGATATCGGCTACGGACACGTTGGACAGCCCCACCCAGCGGATCTTTCCCGCCCGCTGGAGCTCCGCCAGCGCGCCGACGCTGTCGGTCAACGGCACCTCGGGATCGGGGGCGTGCAGCTGGTAGAGATCGATCCGGTCGATGCCGAGCGCTCGAAGCGAATGGTCGCAGGCCCGGCGCAGATGCTCGGGGCGACCGTTCCGCTCCCAGCGGCCGCCCGGACGGATCATGCCACCCTTGGTCGCGACGATGACGCCATCGTGTGCGCCGGACCAGCCCCGGAGCGCGCGAGCGATCAGCCGCTCGTTGTGGCCGATGTCCGTGTCGTCGAGGCAATAGACATCGGCGGTATCGATGAGCGTGACGCCGTGGTCGAGCGCGGCCTGGATGACCCGGATGCCGGTCGCCTCGTCGGCGGGTCGGCCCGAGAGCGAGAGCGCCATTCCGCCGAGTCCAATCGGGGAGACGGCGGGCGCGCCGGGACCGAGCGAGCGCGGGGGCATGGGTGGCAACGTCATGCCCGCGCTACGCGAGGTACTTGGACTTCAGAATCTCGACGTGATGGCGCTCGTGCCCGGCGATGATGTACGCGAGGGCGCGCACGCTGAAGGGGTACCCGCTGGCCGTGCCACGGCGAGTCAGCGCCAACGGATCGAGATGGCGGAGCTGGTGCAGCGTCGCCTGGCGAACGGCGGCGAGCTCCTCGCTCAGATCCTGCAAGGTGCGCCGGTCGAACCCGGCCGCCGGCACATAGTCGTTCTGCTCGAAGCCCGGGAGCGGTGTCTCGTCGGCGCGCGCGAACCGCAGTGCGCGGTAGCTCATGATGCGCTCGGTGTCGATGAGGTGGCCAATCACCTCCTTGATGCTCCACTTCCCGTCCGCATAGCGATGCGTGCCGCGCTGCTCGGGAATCGCGTGCACGAGCGCCAGCGTGTCGGCAAGCTGCGACGCCAGCATCGCGCAGAGGTCACCATCCGGGACGCGGCTGATGTAGCGCCCGTAATACGGCGCGTACTCGTCCTCGGCGGGACGGGGACTGAGACAGGCGGGCATAGGGCACTCCGGGTTGGTGTGTTTCCGGCGCCGGCGAGCCTAGCGTCCGGCCGGTACCGCCGCCAGTGCGCTGTCGAGCTGTCGCCAGGTGACCAAGTGGATCTTTTCCTGCCGCAGCAACCGCCGAAACTCGGGGCGGGCCACGAACGCCCAGTCGCGCGCGCGCCAGCCGGCACCCCAATTGACGCGGTCGGCAGTCAGTGCCTTCGCCTCCATCGAGTCCGTCACCGGATGGAGGATCAGCTCCGACACGCCGGGCGGGAGGGCGTGAATCTGCTCGGTGTAAAAGCGGCTCCAATCGGCCGGCTGGACGTCCGGTGAGATGGAGACCACCCGCGCCAGCTCAAGCTCGCCGCCGGGCAGCTTCCGCATCGGGCGTCGGCCGGAGATCCACTCGCGGGCGCCGAGCAGCAGCAGGCCCTCGTCCCGAGCCACGCGTCGCAGCACCTCGAGCAAAATCGGCCCTCGGGTGAAGAGCACGAATTCATGCACGTCGACGTGAGTCGGCCGGATGCCCGCGGCACGGGCGGCGGCGATCTGTGTGCGCAGCTCCCGTTCCACGTCCTGCCAGCGGATGCTGCTGGTGTCGTTCCACTCGTGCCGGAACTGGCCATCCGGTCCGAGCAGCGTCGGCACCTCCTGCCTGGGGCTGACCGGCCCCCAGCGGTAGCCGGGAAACTCAGACGTCAGCGCGAGATGGATGCCGAGATCGAAGTCGGGGTGGGCGCGAGCGTAGGCCGCCAGCTCCTGCACGTACCGCCCCGGGACGATCACGCTGCCCGACACCATCAGGCCGGAGTCACGCGCCGCCGCGACGGCGGCATTCGCGGAGCGTGTGACGCCGAGGTCGTCAAAATGCAGGATCAAGAGCCGGGTGCCACGGGGGTAGCCGAGGCGTTCCTCGAGCCCCGGCCCCGTCACCACCGGTGCGGGAGCGGAGACCTGCTGTCGGGGAGACCCGGAGGAGCAGGCGATCCCCAGCCCGACGGCGAGCGCCACGAGCAGCGGAGCGAACCAGCGATTGAAGCGGCTCGTGCCTCGCCGCAACGGCGTCACTGCTCGGTTGGCACCGCCGGCGTGCGGTCCACGACGCGCGCCATCACCGGCGCCCCCGGGAAGAGCACTTCCAATCCGCCCACCACCACCTGTTCTCCGGCGCTCACGCCACTCGCGATCTCGACGAATCCCGGCGTGCGGACACC
>JBOHST010000380.1:0-4254 GCA_050733375.1 Gemmatimonadales bacterium | reverse complement strand
TGGGGATCCACGATCGCCTCGGCTCGATCGAGGTCGGCAAGGTTGCCGACCTCGTGGTGTTGAGCGGCGATCTCGCTGCCGATCGCTCGGTCATCCGTAATGTGACGATCGTCTTCAAGGGCGGGATCGGCTACGACTCAGTCAAGCTGATCGAGTCGGTCAACGGACGGGTCGGGATCAGCTAGGCGGCGCATTCTCAGCTTCCTTTGTCGATGCGCCGAGCCTCCTCGGCGCGGGCGAGCAGGCGTTCCGTGAAATCGAGACGCTCGTTCGCCTCGCTCAGCTCCTGGCGCAGGGCGCCAAGCTCTTGCTCCAGCGCCCGGACGCGGGCTTCCAGCTCTGGCGTGCCGCTCCGTGTAGATGCGCGAAAGCCTCTATCCATAGCCAAGAGCTCCGACGCCGAGAAGTTGCGAGGCTAGACTTCAGGAGGCGCAGGACCGAAGGCTACTCGTGTCCGCCGGTGTCCACAACCGCTGGCAGCCGTTCCACACTAAGCGTCATATGGTAGGGTGAGTGCCCACCAGGGAGCGAGACCATGACTCGGTTCATTCCGTTGCTCGCCGCGCTGATCGCCTCGGTCACTGCGTGCGCCAAGGCAGATGGGGGTGAAGTCCAGCACCCCATCGTGGTCAACGGTCAGGCGCTGTCCGCGGAAACGGTGCGACAGCTGCAACAGATCTATCCAGTGGCGATCGCGCCGGGACGGTATTGGTACGACCCGGTCTCCGGTGCGTGGGGGCGGGAGGGTGAGCCGATCGCCGGACAGATGATGGCCGGGTTGAGGCTCGGCGGCCCGCTGATGGCCAACGCGTCCCGTGGGACCTCGGGGGTGTTCATCAACGGGCGGCAGATCACGGCGGGCGAGAAGGCGTACATCGAAGTCCTGTGCCAGACGCCCGTGGCGCCGGCTCGCTACTGGATCATGTCGACCGGTATCGGTGGATTCGAGGGGGGTCCCGCCTTCTTCAATCTGGCGCAGTGTCCGGGCGTGGCGCAGCAGAACAGCGGGCCGCGTTCCATGTCACGGACCTATTGTGACCCCAACGGTGCCTGCACCTCGACGGGGATCCTCGGCTACATCACCACGAGCCCTTGAGCAGGTCATGCTGGGCCGACTCTGCGCCTAGGTCGGCGGGATCGGTCGCGCCGCCCGGCGCGGCCACCATCGTCCCACGCGTCGGCAGTAGTCGTCGTACTCGCGCCCAAACGTCTTCCGCAGTATCGGCTCTTCATACAGGCGGACGAACAGCTCCATCACGAGCAGGAACCCCGCGGCATAGAGCGCGAGCTGCCATGACTCGTAATACAGCGCTGCTCCCAGCAATGCCGCGCCGGCGCCGACGTACATCGGATTGCGCAGCAACCGGTAGGGTCCGCGCTCGACCAAGCGACGTGGCGGATCGAAGGGCGCCGGAGTGCCCCGGCCGATGACGGCGAACGTCACGATGCAGCTCACGGCGAGTATCGCCCCCGCCGCGGCCAGCGTTCCGCCGAGGACCTGCGCGATACCGGATCGTTCCGGCGCCGTGATCCCCGACCACGAAAGGACCCGGGCAGGGAGAAACACCAGCAGAAAGCCGATGAAGAGGGTGGCGTAGACGCCCGCGCGGATCAGTATGACCACCGGCCGTGCTCCTGGCGCTAGTTCGATATCGCCGCCGCCAACACGCCGACGATTCCGGCACCAATCCACGACACCAAGCCGGCGCGTCCCCCGAGGCGAACTCCGGCGGACAGGGCCGCACTCCGGCTCGGCGCCGCACCGGGGCTCACGCCAGTGCCTTTCCAGGTTGGAATGAAATCAACCTGGGCAATGACGGCGGTCCAGGGAACGGGATACCAGGCCATGCCGACGCTGGCACCGAAACCCCGGGCGTGCCCGATGCCACCGGAGCCGATGCTGGAGGCGACGAGAGCGAGCGAGCCCTCGAGCCGGCTCCGGTGGATCGCACGGCTCAGCCGAGCGCGGGCCCCCACGAGTGTCGCCTCGTTGGGGAAGTCCCGGCCTCCGAAGACGGATACTCCCAACCCCAGACCCGAAGGCCACGTCCAGCGCACGCCAAGGTCCACGACCGTCACGGCACCGGCAATGAACGAGTCGTTGGAGCGCAGCGCGCCCCCACGGCCGAACGTCACGGTCGACTCGGTGATCAAATGACGCCGCACCTGCGCATGCATGGCACGGGCGGTGAGGAGCGCGCAGGCGAGCGAGATAACCCAGGCCGGTAATTTCACAGCCTCCGCAGGCCACGCAAGGCCAAGAGCAACAGCCCGGCGCCGACAAACGCCTTGAAGATTTCCGCAATCAGGCCGGTGCCCACGCGCACACCCAGCTGCGTGAACAGCCAGCCGCCAATGAATGCACCCAGGGTCCCGACGTGCCTTCTGGAGAATGGTCCTCGAGCGTGTGAACGCCGCGCCTGCGTCAGGTGGTGGGCGGGCGCTTCCAGCCCCGCAGCTCGTAGTACTTGTCCTTGGGCTCCCCGGTCCAGCCGTTGATCCCGTGCTTCGGCAGCCACCAGACGTGCACGATGAGGGGCGCGACGAGCAGCAGCGCGAGGATGGTGAAGGTCCAGCGGCGTCCGACTATGGAGGAGAGCCCGATGGTCAGGCCAACGACGATGAAGAACTTGAGTATCCTGCGCCACTTGGACGTGCCTTCCTCGAAGTGACCGAAGAGGATATTGCCGATCGCGAAGCCCGTTGCGACGACGGCGACCTCGACCCACACGGCTACGCTCCTCTGAACGTGATCCGGTTTCGTCTCGTGGAATCGGGCTGAAGGTGCGGGCTGCGGCGGCTGCGCACAAGTGCGGATGCGCCGTCCTTAGCGCCCGACTGCGGCCAAGGCCTGCCTTCGACACCTTGAACGCGCGATTCTGCATCGGCGCTCACCGGTTCTCCGCGCGCATCGGTTCGGCGAGGAAGGCGGCGACGATGTCGAGAAACCACTCAGGGCGCTCCTTCAGGGTCGCGTGACCCGTTCCGGGAAGGATGGCCAGCTGCGCGTGCGGGAGGGCGCGGAACGTTTCCAGGAAGTGCTCGAGACGGATCATGTCGCGATCGCCCCCCATCACGAGGACGGGCGCCTGGATGTGTCTTAGGTCTTCGGTCGGTACGTTGAAGTTGAGCCACATGCGCTTGAAGCGCGGGAGGCTGGCCGCAAACTGCTGCACGTCGACGCCGACCTGCTGCTGCGCGTCGAGGATCTCCTTGGGCCATTCCTCCGCCCTGACGCTGCCGAGCCATTGCAACGTTTCGGGATCGACCGCGTCGGTCCGGCAGTTGGCGCCGGTCACAACCAGCTTTCGCACCAGTTCCGGGTGATGGATCGCCAGCAGAACGCCAACATTTCCTCCGTCGCTCCAGCCGATGACGTCGACGGGCCCAACGTTCAGATGATCCAGTAGCGCCGCGGTGTCCTGGGCCATCCGCTCATAGGTCAACGGACGGTCGGGATCGTCCTTCGTATGCCCGTGCGCCTGCTGCTCGGGAGCAATGACTGTGTGATGCTTCGCGAGCTCCGGGATGAGCTTCGCAAAGCAGTAGTCGATGGTGGCCGTGGCGCCGTGGAGCAACAGGATGGGGCGACCGCTGCCATGGACCTCGTAGAACATCTTGAGCCCGGAGACGCTCACGTATTCCCCAGGCGACGCCATCCCGCTAACGCGTTCCCGTAGGGGATGTGACGGCAGCTGCCCTCATGGGTTCTCGCTGGTCAGCGGACTCGCACCTGCACCCGCGTCTGCTTGGGCGCCTGGTTCCTTGACCTTGCCGGCCGTCAAGAGACGAGTCCGTGTAGTGGATGGCGAGCGTGCGAGCAACTGACAACGATGACGCAGACCATAACGATCAGAACGCTGCAAATGACCACGCTGCTCGTAGTGTAATCCAGCGTAGTAGATGATCGCGTTACGCACCGACTCGTAGACGTGGCGCGACAAGTCGAGCGGCACGCGAGCGTAATCGAGGCCCTTGGCCCACGCGTCCTGGTCGATAGCCCAGAGGACCTAGCGCGGTTCACTCAGGACGGGCCGGATGCGATCGAAGAAAACGGTTTCGGTAGCGGGTGCCCAGGGCCGCGGCGACGACCATCTCCTGATTGAAGTCGATGTCGGGAGGTGGCGGGATCGGGTCGGTGGTGCCGTGAATTTGCTGCCACAGCGCGCTCCACGCGGCCGCGTCACGAATCACCAGATTCTCTGGCGTGGTGACGCCGCTGTGGAGCGCGAAGGCAATCGAATCGCTGCGGAG
>JBOHST010000379.1:0-6917 GCA_050733375.1 Gemmatimonadales bacterium | reverse complement strand
GAACTCGGCGGCAGCGGAGCGGCTGCGCCAAACGAGGGGCGCGCGAGCGGTGGCGTGACCGGCATCTGCGGCGTCGGTGACGAAGGCGGCGCCGGCGTGAACACCGGTGCCGCGGGCGGCGCCGGAGGCGGCGGGGCAGCGGCCACCGGCGCCGGCGCCGCTCCGGCCATCACCAGCGCAGTGTCCAGAGCCACCACGAACACGTTGCCGCACACGGCGCAGCGTGCCCGCACACCAGCGGCCGGCACCTTGGCCGGATCCACGCGATACACCGTTTCGCACGACGTACAGGTGACGTTCACTGCGAGGACCTCGCGCTCGTTCTCGCATTCGGTTCCGCCACCGGGTCAGGATCGTGGCGCCGGTCGACGACGAACACCGACCCCGGCTGGGTCTTGGCGTAACTCTTCATTTCCGTGGCTAACTCGCTCACTTGCGCTGGGTGGTCGAACCGCCGGTACTCGTTGGTCACGATGCCGATCGACAGGGTCATCAGTGGCACGCGGTGCAGCTGGCCCCGCCGGTCCTTGCCGAAGTAGTATCCCGCGCGGCGGTCCTGCTCATTGTACTGGTACGGGATGAGGGTGTCGAACACCGACAGGACCTCGGTGCACACGACTGGAATCTCGTTCACCGGAATGATGAAGATGAAGTCATCTCCGCCGATGTGCCCGACGAATCCGCGCTTCTCCACCATCCCCTTCACCACATCGTGCAGAATACGCGACACAAGGTAGATAACCCGATCGCCATCGTAGTAGCTGTACCGGTCGTTGTACTCCTTGAAGTGATCCAGGTCGGCGTAGCAGACGGCAAACCGTTCGCCGTTTTCCATGCGACGTCGAATATCGCGTTCGATTTCCGTCGTCCCCGGCAGGCGCGTGGACGGGTTGACCGCGACATCGCGAGCGGTCCTGGTCAGCAACGCGTCGAGGCGGCCGGCCTGCTCGCTGGGCTCGAACAGTGGCGTCACCACCTCGTCGGCGCCCGCGCCGAACCACTCCTGCACCCGCTCGGTGACATGCCGCCCAGCCACGGCCACCAGCGGCGCGATCGCGGTGTAGGGATCGGCCTTGATCCGGGCACACAGCGCCAGTCCCTCGGCGCCGGTTGAATCCGCGTCCACCAGCACCAGTGAGGGCAGGGCCCGCAGCACCATCTGCTCGAGCTCGGTGGCGTCGTGCACCGGGACGACCGTCAGGCCCTTCCCGTTCATCCACCGCCCCACGAAGTCCGGAATCGGACGTGCGGCCGCCGAAAAGAACAGAATCGTGGGGCGAGTCCGCAACCGTGAACCTCGCGTAAGGGTAGAGCGCGCCGAAACTTACGCCGCATGTCCTCGCGTGTCAAATGAACCACGGAAAAACCGCCTCCCAGGCCCTGCCCGGCCCCCAAATGGGTCGGGACGAGGCCGTCGCGACTGCGTCACGGGCGGTTCAACGCCGCGCGTTGCGCGGCAAAGATCTGCCGCGTGCCGGCGAGCGCCAGATCGAGCATGCGATCTAGGTCGGCACGGGCAAACGTGCGCCGTTCGCCGGTCCCCTGCACTTCGACCAGCCGATCGGGCTCGGCCACGACGACGTTGGTGTCCACATCGGCGCCCTTGTCTTCGGCGTAGCACAGATCGAGCCGTGGTTCGCCGTCGACGATCCCGACGCTCACCGCGGCGACAAGCCCCGCGAACGGGTCGGCTATTCCGGCGCTGCGCGCCAACCAGGCGCACGCGTCTGCCAGGGCGACCGTCGCGCCGGAGATGGCCGCGGTCCGCGTGCCGCCATCCGCCTGGAGCACATCGCAATCCACGCGAATCGTATGCTCACCGAACGCGAACCCCGAGAGGGCGGTCCGCAGGCTGCGACCGACGAGCCGCTGGATTTCGTGGGTGCGCCCGCCCGGGCCCTGCCGCTCGCGCGGAGTGCGCTCGAGCGTCGCGCGCGGCAGCATTGCGTATTCCGCAGTTACCCAACCAAGGCCCGATCCCTTGCGCCACCCGGGGACGCCCACCTCGATCGTCGCCGTGCAGAGCACCACGGTCCCGCCCATCCGGACCAGACACGAGCCTTCGGCGTAGGGGTTGGCGCCCCGCTCCAAGGTGAGCGGCCGCAGGTCGGTCGGGGCGCGTCCGTCGGGTCTCATGCGGCCGTCTTAGAAGGCGATGGCCACCCGCAGCAGCCCACCGCGCCGCCCATACCAGAGGGTGTGGAGCGTCGTCTGACGTCGCAGCCCCGCCGAGAGTCGGCTCGAGATCAGAGCGTCGATGGCACTCACCAGGTGGTTGGCGAGCAGCAGTCCGAGCTGGTTTTGCGCGCGGCGGTAAGCATCGTCGCTCGAGCGGATCGTAGCGCGGAACTCCTGCTGCTCGAGCGGCGCACCGTGCCAGGACCACCGAAAGTCGGGCCCGACGGCGTGGTTGCGATAGAATTGCAGGGCGAGCTGATACTCCGGTGAGGTCGGCGGCGGCGGCGTGTTGGGATCCGACCAAAAGGTGCGCCGTGCCAACAGCCACATCGAGCCGTTGTAGGTCGTGCCGTCGTCTTCCGGCGCGAGCCCGGGTCCTGGATCGGTGTCGAACTCGCCGCTCGACGTGAAGCGCTCCATTGTTTCGTAGTACTCGAACACCGTGTCGCGCCGCGTGGTGGTGAACCCGCGGCGCGCGACGTCGATCGCCAGCGTGCGATACCGGTCGGCGCCGCGGCGCGCGTCGTGCGTGAGCTGCAAGAACCGCGACAGCACGAACGCTTCGGCGGCCAGGTACACCATGCCCCGGTCCCGCCCGATGAGCAGTTGGCCCGACCCGGGCAGGACGAGCGACGCGACCGGCGGCAGCCAGAGGCGGGCTCGCTCGGCGGCGCGCGCGGAATCGGTGTCCTGCCCTGTCGCCG
This sequence comes from Gemmatimonadales bacterium, assembly GCA_050733375.1. Lineage (GTDB taxonomy): Bacteria > Gemmatimonadota > Gemmatimonadetes > Gemmatimonadales > GWC2-71-9 > DASTHG01. Next base: position 4,035 of record JBOHST010000379.1, on the reverse strand, counting down.
CTGCGGCCCCGCACGCGACGACCAGGGCGGCGTTCCCGAGGGCACCCCTCAAAAGATGACTCGAAACGATAGGAACGTCGGGTTGGGAACGACCAGGTCGGTGCCTGTGAGAAACGTGCGGGCCAGGTCTACGCCGATCGAGCCGGTCGCCACACCCAGACCGACGCTCGGCCCCGACAGGCCCTGATGCACGAACGCAAATCCGCCCCGTACGCGCACCAGCTCGCGATACCCGACGTTCACGCCCAACCGCACGTCCGGCGTCCCGGTCTCGCGCCACGGGCTCTCCACATCCGCGGCGAGCCGGAGATCGAACCGGTCGGCGACCGAGTCGTCCGCCACGGGGCGCATCAACAGCCGGTAGGCCGCGCCGACCACGAGCCGGGTCGGCAGCGCGTCGGCCTGGTCGCGATTGTTGACCTGGAGCGGGAACCCGAGGTTCCGCAGCGCCACGCCGACACGCAGCGCGCGGTCGGGGCCGACGCTGAACTGACCACCCAGGTCGAGCGCGTGTGTCACACCCTGCCCTCCCGACTGCGGCGGACACACGCCGCTGCAGTCGACGCGAAACTCGATGAGTTTGTAGGACACGCCGAGGGCGAAGGCGCCGGTGAGCTGCGTCGCAAAGGTGGCGAGCAGGGCGATGTTACGGGGGGCGATCCGGGCGACCGTGGTGCCGCTCGAGTCGTTGACTTCCTGATCTCCGTAGTCCACGAGGTTGAGCGCGGCGCCGAACACGCCCACGCCGCGTCGCGGGATGAACGCGGTAATAGTGTTGGTGGCGCCGGCAGCGAGCCGCGCGCTGTGCAGGGCGAACTCGCTCGTGGTGAGCGAGCCGATCCCGGCGGGATTGAGGAACACCACCTCGCCCTGCCCCTCGAGCGCCGCGGCGGTCTGGCCCATCCCGACCGATTGCGCACCGACCGGGAAGAGCAGGAACAGCGCGCCATTGTTCAGCGGCGCGTCCTGTGCCGTCAGGCGCGCCGAGGGTCCGGCGACGGCGACGGCGACGGCGGCGAGGATCCGTCCGACGATCCAGCCGGGGGCCTGTCCGACTTCAGAGTGGCTTCGCCTCATCGATCAGCATGATGGGGATGTCGTCCTCCACCGCGTACACCAGTCGGCACGCGTGGCAAATGAGCTGCTCCACCGGTGCGGGGCGATACTCCAACTGACCCTTGCACTTCGGGCAGACGAGGATCTCGAGCAAAGCCGGAGCGAGACTCATGAGGCGTATCCCAGGCGTCGGAGTGACGGATCGTTGCGCCGCCAGTTGCCCAGCACCTTCACGTGCAGGTCAAGGTAGATCGGGCCATCCGTGAGCGCTTCGATCCGCGCCCGCGCCGCCTGGCCGATCGCTTTGATGGTGCGTCCCCCCTGGCCGATCACGATCCCTTTCTGGCTGTCGCGCTCCACATACAGCACTGCTCGAATATACGTCGGTGTTTCGTGCTCCCGGAATTCGTCGATTTCGCAGGCGACGCTGTAGGGCAGCTCCTCCTCGAGCACGGCGAACGCCGCTTCGCGGACGTATTCGGCGGCGAAAAAGCGCAGCGGCTGCGTGGCCAGCTCGTCCGGCGGATAATGAAACGGCGTGACCGGCAGCCGGGCTTCCAGCGCTTCGAGGAGCGCCGTCACGCCTTCCCCCGTGACGCAGGAAACCGCGATGGCGTCCCCCAGCGTGGGGCGCTCTCGGTCCGGGATAAGATCGCACTTGGTATACACCGTCACCACCGGTGCGGGCGGAGGCCCGGGGAGGCCCGCGAGCGTGGCGAGCGGTGGCGCCGGGTATTCGGAAAGCGGGTGCAGGTAGGCGATCACCTCGGTATCCGCGATGGCCTGGAGCGCCGCCTCCCGCATTTTCTCCTGCAGCCGGTACGCCGGCGTGAGCAACCCGGGCGGATCGGTGAAGATGAACTGCGCGTCGCCGCGCGTGAGGATGCCCACGACCGGGACGCGGGTGGACTGCGCCTTGGGCGACACAATGGCGAGCCGCTCGCCGACGAGGGTGTTCAGCAGCGAAGACTTGCCGACGTTGGGTCGGCCGGCGAGGACCACGGTGCCGCAGCGCGTCATGCCTCGGCGTACGGCTCGCGCAGCCGCAGCGGTGTGGCGCGCGCCCGCAGCCGCAGGTTTAGCATCTCGACGAACACCGAGAATCCCATCGCGAAGTAGATGTAGCCCTTCGACACGTGCTGGTCGAAGCCCTCGGCGAGCAGCGAGACGCCGATCAGCAGGAGGAAACTCAGGGCGAGCATCTTCACCGTCGGGTGGCGGTGCACGAAGGCGCTGATCGCGTCGGCGGAGAACATCATGACGATGACGGCGATGACGACAGCCGCGACCATCACGCCGAGCTGGCGCGCCATGCCGACGGCGGTAATGACCGAATCGAGCGAAAAGACGATGTCGAGCAGCAGGATCTGGGTGATCACCCCCGTGAACGTGTGGGCGACCCGTTTTTCGCCTCCGTGCTGCTCCCCTTCGAGCTTCTCGTGGATTTCGTGCGTGCTCTTGGCAATGAGGAACAGGCCGCCCGCGATGAGGATCAGGTCGCGTCCGGAGATTTCCTGCGACAGGATGGTGAAGAGCGGCTGCGTGAGGCGGATGATCCAGGCGAGCGACATGAGCAGTGCGATGCGCATCAGCATCGCCAACCCGAGCCCCACGCGGCGCGCCCGCCGCTGCTGGCCGGCGGGGAGCTTCCCCGCCAGGATCGAGATGAAAATGATGTTGTCGATGCCGAGAACGATCTCGAGCACCGTGAGGGTGAGGAGCGCGATCCAGGTTTCAGGAGACGTGAGCCAGGTCATAGGTCAGGCGGGCGGGTTGAGGGTCGGGGGAACATATGCGGGAACGGGGAGGGCGGAAGCGGGCTTCGGAAGGAGCCCCGGCGGCGCCACGGCGGGGACGTCGCGCGGATGGCGGGAAGCGGCTAGAATCGGCGGCTATGACCGACCCCAGGACGCTGTTGTTCGGCGCTCTCGCTATCGTGACCGTCTGGTTCATCGCGGCCTGGCGGTCGCACGTCCGAGCGGCGCGGGCCGCGGGACGTCAGCAGGACGACAAACCCGCCTCGCGGTATCACGCCCTGGTCGGGTTCGTGATGTGCTTCTTCGACACACTGGGAATCGGGAACTTCGCGACCACCACATCGATGTTCAAGCTGCGGCGCTCGGTGCGCGACGAGTGGATCCCCGGCACCCTGAACGCGGCGTACACGCTGCCTACCGTCGCCCAGGCGTTCATTTACATCTCCATCATCAATGTGGATTTCGTCACCCTGATCGCGATGATCGCGGCGTCGGTGCTGGGGGCGTGGCTGGGGGCCGGCGTCGTCGCGCGATGGCCGCGGGCCCGGATCCAGATCGGGATGGGATGCGCGCTGCTCGCCGCGGCGGCCATCATGCTGATGACGCAGCTCCAGCTCGTGCCCCTGGGAGGCGATGCCCTGGCGCTCCGAGGTGGCGTTCTCGCGGCCGGTCTGGTTGGCAACCTCGCGCTCGGGGCGCTGATGACGCTCGGCATCGGCCTATACGCTCCCTGCCTGATTCTGGTCAGCCTGCTGGGGATGGACCCACGCGCGGCGTTCCCGATCATGATGGGATCGTGCGCGTTCCTCATGCCGATCGCCGGGATGCGGTTCATCCGAGAGGGGAAATACAGCCTGCATGCATCGGTGGTGCTCGCCCTGGCCGGGTTGCCCGCCGTGGTGATCGCCGCGTTCATCGTCAAACAGATGCCGCTGCAATACGTTCGCTGGCTGGTCGTGGTGGTCGTGGTCTACGCCGCGGCGACGATGCTGCGGTCGGCATTCATGGAACGGCCGGGTCGCGTGAACCGCGAGGGAAGCCCTGCGAGTGGGGGGGGGTGAAGCGCGCCGGACCGCGTGACGGAGGTCTCGCGCGGAGTCGAGACTCGGAGGTTACCCGCCTTGTCCAGCCGCGTCGATAAAGGCGTCGAACAGACGGCCCATCCGCGGATCCACCTCCACCAAATCTTCGGGGTGCCATTGCACGCCGATCAGGAAATGCC
>JBOHST010000378.1:0-2701 GCA_050733375.1 Gemmatimonadales bacterium | reverse complement strand
CGGACAGGAATCCGATGAGCGGCGGCGCGATCGCGTCGCCGGCGAGATGGGAGAAGAGCAGAAACGCTCCCATCACCGAGGACCGGACCGCCGCTGGCACCACGTCGAAGATGACCGCTGCCAGGGGGCCATTGTAGAACGTGTAGAAAAAATACGTGCCGAACACCAATGGAACGAAGAAGCGCACGTCGTTGGCGAGGATCAACGCGACGCACACCGGGGTGCCCAGGATGAACCCGCCGCCGGAGACCGCCACGCGCGCGCCACGCCACCGCTCGAACCCTCGGTCGGCCAGCCGTCCGCCGACCAGGGCCCCCAGCGCGCCCCCCAGCAGCCCCCAAATCCCGAATTCCCGCCCCACGTCGCTGACCGAGAAGCCGTGCACCCGCTGCATGAAGCTCGCGGCCCACGCGATCAGTCCGTTCACGGCGAAGGTCACGAAGGCGCCGCCCAGAAACACCCACACCAGCGTGGGCACGCGCAGCACTGTCGTCGCGGCTTCGCCGAACTCTTCGATGGCCGTCGCAGCGACTTGCCCCGCCTGGGCGGTCCGCTGCACGGCGAGGGGCACGAGACGCTTGACGGTCCAGACCACGCCCATGGCGACGAAGGCCGCGAACACGGCCGTGGTCGCCTCGGATGGGATGGCCTTGATCAGCGCGAGCAGCCCGCTCAACGCCGCGCCGAGGGCGGCCAACCCGAGCAGCGGCAAGGCGAGCCAGGTGATGCGGCGCAGGCCCGTAGTGGTGAGACGGCGCAGCGCGGTGCCGATCGACGTCGGCGGCCGGCGCCGCGGCTCCCGCAGCTGGGAGGCGAGCAGCGCGAGCACGAAGCCCGGCAGGCCGAACCACAGGAACGCAAGCCGCCACCCGTAGATCTCGGCGAGTAATCCGCCGAGCCAGATACCCAGCACCCCACCCAGCGCCATGCCCACCGAGTAGATGCCGAATGCCAGTGCGCGGCGCTTGCCCTGGAAGTACTCGGCAATCAGCGCCTGCGATACCGGGCCATAGCCCGCCTCGCCCACGCCCACCATGGCGCGACACAGAAACAGCTGCCAGAAGCTGCGCACCGCGCCGCCCAACGACGTGAACAGACTCCACAACCCGACGCCGAAGGCGATCACCGCGCGGCGCGAGCGCAGGTCGCCCAGCACGCCCAGCGGCAACGCGAGCAGGGAAAGGACCACGATGTACGCCGAGCCGATCCAGCCGAGCTGCTGGTCGGAGAGCTGGAGATCGCGTTTCAGGGGCTCAAAGACCGCGAAGACGACGTTGCGGTCAGCGTAGTTGAAGAAATTGATCAGCGTGAGCAGTCCCAGGGCGTAGGCGGCGTACGCCCGGGAGCCGCCGACCGGCCGGCCCCCCTTAAGGGGCGCGGTCGCCGGTCGCTCGTCGGGCGCGGGTGTCACGGGCCGCCTTGGCCTCGAGGTAGGCCTCCATGAGCTGCGCCATCATCGCCTCGCGCCGGTCGTACAGTCGCTTGAGCGGTCGCGGCGCGTGGCGGGCCAGGGCGTACGCCGCGAGCAGCGGGAACGCCACCGAGTTGTCGAGATAACAGACGACGGTGCCCGGTAGCTGGTCGGGATCCACCTTGCCCCAACTCACGGCTTCGGCCGGCGTTGCGCCGGAGAGCCCGCCGGTATCGGGGCGCGCGTCCGTGATCTGCAGGAAATAGTCGTGCCCCTTCTCGCTGATGCCCAGGACCTCCTGGATCTGCGGCTCGGTCTGGAGCACGAAGTTCTTGGGACTGCCGCCACCGATCAGCAGCACCCCGCTCTGGCCCTTCAGCTTCGCTTCATGCACGATCGCCGCGGTCTCGTTCACGTCGGCACTCACGTCGAAGCGCAGCGCCGAGCCCGCGAGCGCCTGTTCGGCGACGTTCATTCCGATGGAGGAGTCACCGGGCGAAGAGGTGTAGATCGGCACCGCGCACGCACGCGCCACGGACAACACCGACCGCCGCACCAGCCCGAGCGCCTGCTCGCGCTCGCGCACGTAGCCGCCGAGCAGGTAGTGGTATTCGGCGGAGCTCATGGGTCGCTGGAACTCGGGTCGCGCCGATACCTCCCGGATATAGGCGTCCGTCGAAAGCAGCACGTCATAATCGAAGAAAATGTCGTAGATGCGCACGACCCCGGCCTCGCGCAACTCCACGTCATCGGCGAAGGGCGTGCCGCGATGCATCGCCAGTCCGAGGCCGAAGTGAGCGTCGTGGTACAGATTGGCGCCCGTGGACACGATCCAATCGATGAAGCCTGCCTCGAGGAGCGGGATGATGGTGCTCATGCCGAGCCCCGCCGGGGTCATCGCCCCGGTGAGACTCATCCCGACCGTCGCGTTCGGGGCCAGCATCCGCTCCGTGAACAGCCGGCACCCTTCCGCCAGCCGGCCGGCGTTGTAGGCGAGAAACGCGTTGTCAACCAGCTCGGCGACCGTCTCCCGTCCAGTGACTCCGCGGGGATCGATCCGCGTGCCGCGCAAGTAGTCCGAGGGCGCCATAGCGTCAGCGTCGCCGCGAGCGTGACTGCTCGCGCAGCTCCCGCGCCTTCAGGACCCACCCGACGGCCTCTGTCGGGTGGTCCGTCACATGCAGCAGCTCCAGGTCTTTCGTATCGATCTTCCCCTCCCCCACCACGCGATCCTCCATCCATTGGATCAGGCCACGCCAGTACTCCCGTCCAAACAGCACGACCGGGAAC
>JBOHST010000377.1:0-3869 GCA_050733375.1 Gemmatimonadales bacterium | reverse complement strand
AACGCTTCGGCTTCGGTGGGGCGAGCCGCCCGATGGACTTTGGCGTCACGATCAAGGGGGTGTACGGCGGCGTGTTGGTGTGGGAGGATCACGAGGTCGGGTTCCAGCTCGACAGCACGCTCCTCGGGTTCCTGCGCCAACAGGATTCCGCCCGCACCAACACGACGTACGCCAGCAAGGGTGACGCCGTCATCCAGGGCGGCTTCGCCCCGACGCTCGGGTACGCCGGGCGGGTGTGGGGCGACACCACCCAAGGGATCTACCTGGGCGCCGCGGTGCACTATTACCTCGGCGTGGCCTACGGCGCCGTCGACGGCACCGCCGGCATCGTGACGGGCGACACCCTGTTCGCCGGCTCCAATCCTGTCTCACCGACCGTCGACGCCCTGGTGAAGTACTCGAAGGCCGGCAACTCGTTGGGGCGCGGCGTGGGGGCCGACATCGGGTTCGTGTACGTCAGCGGCCCGGTCGAGGTCGGGTTCGGGGTGAATGACATCGGGGCGACGCTCACCTGGAAGGACACGCGCGTCGAGCGCGACACCTTCGACACCGCCAACAACGACCTCGCCACCACGCTGCTGGCGAACCACGTGTCCAGCAAGACCAAGCTGCCCATCTCCTACGTGGCCAACGCGTCGCTCGAGCTCGGCACCAACACCACCGCGGGGGCGATGATCCTCAACAACGGCCGCGGCACGTCGATACAATTGGGTGTGGAGCAACGCGTCGGCCCGCTGGCCCTGCGGGGCGGTGTGGCGCGCGATCAGCGCAAACGGGTGCAGCTGGGCTGGGGGACCGGACTTCGGTTCGGATCAGTCAGTCTCGACCTCGGCTTCGCGACGCATTCCAGCTCGCTCTCGAACGCGCGAGGGATCACCATGGCTTCCTCGATCTCGATCTACTGATGACACGCATCCGGCTCTGCTGTCTCGCCGCCGTTGTCGGGGCCGCCGTGGCGCTCGGCTGCGGTGAAGGACGGGTCATTCTCAATGTGGATGTGCTGAGCTTCATCGGCGACCAGGGCCGCGACACCGTCCACTACACCGTCCCGGGCGGCGCCACGGTCACGATCGACAACCCACCCGTCGAGGTCACGCTGCTCAAGGGGTTGGGCAACTCGACGGTGGACTCGGTCACCCTCACCGTCGGCGCCAACGTGGAGAACCAGACCGGGGGCGGGAAGGTGAAGTTCCAGATCTTCTTCGCGGGCAGCCAGGCCGGGGTCTACTCGGGCACGCCCTACGCCCAGGACTCCGCCATCGTGAGCGGCGCGGACACGGCGCTGCTGTTGCCCGCGCCGGTGCCGCTCGTCGGCGACAGCATTTTCGGGCAGAACCAGATTTTCGTCGGTGTGCGCCTCGTCGTCACGGCTAACCCGCCCCTCCTGCCGGCGATGGACGGCAAACTGCGACTCTCCACGGTGCGGCTGCGAATCATCCTGCAGGAAAACGTGTTCTAGCACTGGTCTCCAGCGTCGCGACCGCGCCGCATTTGGTCGTGTGACCTGGGTCACTCCGGATAACGGACATGGATGCTAGCCCGCCATGCCGATTGGTGCGACATTCGGCGGTGCGATCGATGGCCATGGTGACGGCACACTCCGTCCACACGTTTTGACCGGCTGACCTCAGGGAGCCCTTGGTGCGCTTCAACCTCCGTGCCTTGTGCGCCGCGGCCGGCGTCGCGGCTGCCGCGGTGGCGGTCACGACCTGCAGCGACGAGTCGCCCGGCCCCAACGGGCCCGGCGCGGGTACTGCCGTGTTCCGCCCCGTATTCGCCCCGGGAGTGAACCCGGCAGCCGTCAATCTCTTCATCGACAACGTCCGGATCACGCTCATTCGGCCGCCGGACGAGCTGGTGCGCGATACCGTCGTGGCGTTCTCGCTCGACTCGGCGACCCTCCGGATCCAGCTGCGCGTCGATCTGGAGGCGGCGGCGGAAAGTCTCGACGCCGGTCTGGAGCTGCGCGCCGGCGGCGTCGTGCTCTTCGCGGGCGCGATTCGCGTCCTCGCGACTCAGGGCGGTCCCCCGAGCGACCCGCCGCCGACGCTGGTCTTGAATTACGTGGGCCCGGGTGCGCAAGTCGCTTCACTGCAAATCGCGCCGCGCGACACGTTCCTGCTGCTCGGCGACTCGCTGTCCTATCAGGTCTCGGCCTTGGACGGCCAGGGCGCTCCCGTCAGTCAGTTCTACGTCAGCTGGCGGACGACCGGGGCAACATCACTGATCAACGCGGGCGCTCTGCTCAGAGCCCCCAACGCACGGGGCAACACCTTCGTCGTCGCCGAGACACCCACCGGTGTGAAAGATTCGACGCCCGTCGGCTTCGTGCCGCAGGCGACCACTCTGGTCGTCTCGAGCGGCGACAATCAATCGGCCCCGGTGTCGAGCGTGTTGCCGCAGCCGCTGGTGGTGCAGGTCCGCGCAGCGGACGGCCTCGGCGTGGCGGGCGTCCTGGTGCAGTTCGCCGTCCTGAGCGGAGGTGGCCAGGTGTCGCCCACTCAAGCAGTCAGCGACGATCAGGGGTTCGCCCAAACCACGGCGACGCTGGGGAGCGCGATCGGAACGCAAACCTTCCGCGCCGGCGTCGCCGGGGTGACCCCGGTGACTTTCACGGCAACCGGCATCGCCGGCGGGTCCGGCCAGCTGGGCTTCGCGGTGGCGCCTCCGGCGACGGCCCAGGCCAGTGAGCCGCTGACCCCGGCACCGGTCATCCAGGTGCAGGACGCCGGCGGCAACCCGGTGAGTCAGGCCGGCGTGACCGTCACGGCCAACCTCGCCTCCGGCGGCGGCACGCTGATCGGCAGCACGACGAGCGTCACGGACGGCAACGGACAGGCCACGTTCGCGGACCTTGGCATCAGCGGCCTGGTGGGGCCGCGCACGCTCACGTTCTCCGCCACGGGTCTGACCAGTGTCACTTCGGGAAGCATCGACCTCGTCCCCGGCGTGGCGGTGCGGCTCACCATCGAGACGCAACCCCCGTCCACGGCGACGAGCGGAGCCGCGTTGTCTCCGCAGCCGATTGTCCGGATCCGCGACGCCGACGGCAACCTGGTGAGCCAGGCCGGGACCGTCGTCACCGCGGTGATTGCCTCCTCGCCCGGCGGCACCCCGTCCCTGGCCAATGCGACCGTCACGACCAACGCGGTCGGCATCGCCCCGTTCAGCGGGCTGGCCCTGACCGGCCAGCCGGGGGATTACACCCTGCGGTTCGACGCTACGGGCCTCACGAGCGCGACGTCCACCACCATCACCTTGGGGGCGGGCGCGGCCACGCAGCTCGCAATCATCACACAGCCATCTTCGAGCGCACAGGCCGGCGTCGCGTTCGGCCAGCAGCCAGTGGTGGAGCTGCGCGACGCGGCGGGCAGCCCGGTCAACCAGTCAGGCGTCTCGATCACCGCGAGCTTCGCCTCGTCACCTGGGGGCACGCCAACGCTGACCAACCCGAGCGCCGCGACCATTTCCAACGGCCGCGCGACGTTTAGCGGCCTGGGGATCGCCGGCGTCGTGGGCACGTACACGTTGCGCTTCAGCGCCACCGGGCTCACCCCGGTCGTCTCGGGCAACGTGGTGCTGAGCGTCGGGCCGGTCTCGGCCGCGGTGTCGCAGCTCTCGGCGACCCCCTCGGCGATGGACGCGGATTCGGTGGCGTTCGCAACCGTGAGCGTCACGGCGCGCGATGCGGGCGGCAACGTCATCTCCGGTGCGGCGGTCGTGCTGGCGGTCAGCGGTTCCGGCAACACGATCACCCAGCCGCCGCCCACCAGCGCCAGCGGCTTCACCCAGGGCGGCTTCGTCACGTTCGTGCCGGGGCAGAAGATCGTGTCCACGACGATCAACACCGTGGCCATCGACCAGCGCGA
>JBOHST010000376.1:0-2262 GCA_050733375.1 Gemmatimonadales bacterium | reverse complement strand
CCTCAACAATTCGCCGATACCCTGGACCCACTCTCCGACCGCAGGCCAGCGGTCATCCGGTTGCCAGGTCTCGGAGTGGGTCCCGCGTGGCTGGCGGCCCAGCAGCTCGCGGGCCCCGTGCATGATGGTCGGATAGCGCCCGGGATAACCCGCCGGCGCGCCGGCGAGGATGTAGAGAAATCGCTTGACGTCGCCCCACACCCAACGCAGGATCACGCCGCTCGCGTATCCCGTTCGGCGCTCGACCGGGCGGCCCTGCAGGATCTCCGCCCACCACTGCGGAAAGTCCGCGCCCGCCGAGACGGCCAGCTGGAGCGACCCCCAGAACCGGCCGTTCACTTCGATGAGGTACGGCGAGTGGATGCCGTCGTCGCGGAACTCGACCATGGCTGGCCCGTGCCATTGCAGCGCGTTGAGGAGGCGCTCGGCGGGCCCGAGCTGGCGCGGATCCAGGGGAGCCGAGCGCCGCAGGCTGCTGCCCGATCCTGACGGTCGGACGTCACGTAGGCGCTCATGCGCGAACCAGGCGACGGCTCGCCCGCGATCGCACAACGCGAACACGCCCTTCCCCTGACCGGGGACGTATCCCTGAATGATGGGCCAATGCGCGCCCTGACGCCGGGCCCGCACGGCCGCCGTGAGCTCGGCCATGTCAGTCGCGTAGCCAGGACCAGGATCCGCGACGAATCCCGTACCGTCCCACGCATTGCTGAAGCGCGCTTTCACCACGCATGGAAAGCCGAGCTGCGACCCTGCCAGTTGCGCTTCTTCCATGGAGGCCGGGACGCGGGTGGGGGGCGCATCGACCTGGCACGCCCGCGCCGCATCCAGCGTGCGCACTTTGTCAAACGCCTGAAGCAGCATCTCCTGCGGCGCGCAGCCCAACGTGATCCCCGCCGCCTCCCAAGCGTCTCGTTCGAGGTTGCAGAGGAGACAGGCACGCTCGGTCAGGGGAAACACGATGCGCACTCGTTGGGCCACCGCCCAGACGCGCAGGGCGGCGAAGGCCCGGGGCGTCTCGCCGGTCAGCCGAAACTTCGATCGACAATAGCGCGACCAGGCGGCGAGTGGTCGGCGACGGTCACTCGCCACCAGGACCGGATGCCCGGCGCGGCCGAGCGACCGCACGCAGGCGAGCGCCTGGACCGTCTGTCCATCGAGCACGAGCACGGGCTCGTTCTCGGGGCTCATGGCTGCTCGCCGCGGTTGCCGACCGCATGGAGCAGCACGGCTTTGGTTGCGTCGAGGTCGTCGTTCACGATCCGGACCGTCCCCGGCACCCGCGCGAACACGCTGTGATAGGCGTCGGAGCGGCGGCGCAGATACTCGACCGTGAACTCCCCCTTACGGCGAAAGGATTCTTCAGGCGTGATGTCGAGAAACACCGGTACCGTCGGCTCCGGCGTAATCCGCTCGAGCACTCTGGTCCAAAGCCGCCCCCGGCCGTTGGATACATCGACGAGGGTATCGTAAAAGTAGCGGTCCATGATCAGGACTCGGCCCTTGGCTTTCTCGACGTACGCCCGATAGCAGAGAAAGACGAACAGGTCGATGGGGTACAGCAGACGCCGGAACGACTTGTTCCAGAGGATCGCGGTACGGAGTCGTGACAGAAACCCACGCAGACCGCGCGGCGCCGGCCGGCTGAGCTTCTGTGAGCGCGGATCGGGAGCACCGGGCGCGAGCGAGTCGGGCCGCCGCCCCAGGACCGTGTCGCGCAGGGCCCGCAACGACGCGTACACGCCCACCTGGTCGTTCAGGTGCAGCACGGCGACCGGGCGGTGCTGCTGCTCCAGCGTCGTGGTGAGGAATTCGATCAGCGTGGATTTGCCTGCCCCATCCAGACCGGAAAACGTAATCAACACCGCGTTATGATCCCTTCCCAAGTATCGGTCGCCGCTGAGGCCGATCGCGGCAATACGGTCTGCCTACGCACCCTCCGTGCTAGAATCGCGGCACGGTGTCGACCATTCAAGTGATTCCAAGATATGGAGTTACGATATCGCTCGGAGTCGGAATGCTGCGGCCCGATAACGATACTCACAAACACGTTGCGTGGGCGAAACAGGTAGGCACCACTAACCCCAGCGCGCACGGCGGACCTGCGCCACGGATGGCTGGGAAGGTCGTGCCGGCTTCGCCGTGAAGTACGTCCAGCTTGCCAATGCGTAGGCGAACAGCACCCACTGGAGCTTCAGCGTGATGTAATTGCCGCTCATGTTACCCACCAGAATCGCCGCCAGCTGAGCCACAGGGAGAATC
>JBOHST010000375.1:0-6035 GCA_050733375.1 Gemmatimonadales bacterium | reverse complement strand
GTGCTCACCACGTCAGCCCTCGTCTACTGGATCCTGGTGTAGACGACTCCGTGCACATCACCTGTGCGGGCCGTTCCGACGTCGGCATCATCCGGTCGGGGAATGAGGACAATTACCTCATGGTCCCGGAGCGGGGCATCTTCATCGTGGCCGACGGGATGGGAGGCCACGCGGCCGGCGAAGTGGCAAGCGAGATGGCGGTGCGCGACATCGCGCGCGAGTTGGGGTCGCTCAGGGGCCTGGGCGACGAGGAGGTGGCGGAGCGGATGCGACAGTCGATCCGAACGGCCAATGGTGCCATCTTCCAGCGCACCCTCACGGAACACGACAAGCGCGGCATGGGCACCACCGTTTCGGCGCTGGTGCTGTACGACGCGCGATTCCTGATCGGTCAGGTGGGCGACAGCCGAGCCTATCTGCTGCGTGCCGGCAAGCTCACGCAGGTGACCAAGGACCATTCGTACGTGCAGGAGCAGGTGGATGCCGGCTACCTCACTCCCGAGCAGGCCCGCACGCACCCCTACAGCAACGTGATCACACGCTGCGTTGGCGCCAACAGCGACGTGGCGCCGGACATCTACGTCGGGTCGGTGAAGGCGAAGGACTTGTTCCTGCTCGCCTCCGATGGGCTGACGGGGATGCTCGAAGACCCGGAGCTGCTCGAAATCTTGAAGGCCGAATCGGTGATGCCGCAGGACCAGGTCGACCAGCTCATCAACGAGGCCAACCGCCACGGTGGCCTCGATAACATCACCGCGATCCTGGTCCGGATCGATTCGGTCGAGTTCGTGGACGCCGAGGCGACGCAACAGACGCAGGCCCCGGCGCGGCTGAGCTGAGCAGCCCCCGGTCCTCGGCGAGCCGCGCCGCCACTTCTTCGCGCGGCAGTGCCACCAGCTCGATCATGTCCCGCGCGACGAGGCGCACCGGCCGCAGCGTGAACACCCGCAGCCGCCGCGCCGAGCGGTAGAGCTCGGCGGCCACCCGCGGCAGGCCGAGGTGGGCTTCGGCACCGACGCCGGCGAGCTGCACCACGGCGCCGTCGCGGCGGACCAATGGCAGATCGAGTCCCAGCATTTCGCGCTTGACGGGGAAATCCAGGAACAGCTCTCCCGGAGCGATTCCCAGCTCACGCGCCAGCCGGTCCTCGACCCGCTCGACGAGGTCGGGATCGGTGCCGGACCAGTCGGCGCTGTCCGCCGGCAGGTCGGTGCCGGGGAGCTCGAGGGCTCGTTTGGCGAGCCGTCGCTCCCGCAGCCGGAGGGCGAGACCGGTGGGGTCGTCGCGTCCCAGCTCGTGGATCAACCCGTCGTCCGTGGCCACGGCCACGTCTTCGGCGCGGACCCGCTCGTCGCGGATTGCCTGCCGCACCAGGCGTTTGAACATGGCGGTGGCGCTGCGCACTGCATGATGCCAGTACACGTTGCGATACATCTGGTACTTGGCGAAGAGCAGCGACTCCAGGGCGGCGAGCCCCTTCTCGAGCAGGGCGAGCGAGACGCGGCCGCCGGGAGCCGCGGCGAGCGTGAGCGAGGAGAGCAGCCGGTCGACGTCGATCACCCCATACGGCACGCCGCACATCCAGGCATCGCGCGAGAGGTAGTCGAGCTTGTCCACGTCCACCGCGCCCGACACGAGGCCGGCGAGGGGTTCCTTGGTCTGACCGCGGATCAGCCCGAGGAGCTTGACGGGTGCCATCCCACAACGTTCGAGGACGCCGGCCAGGTCGCCGCGCCCGAGATGGCGCTCGGCCAGCGCTTCGTGGCTCGGCAGGCCGGCTTCCTCGAGGGCGTGGGAGAAGGGGTAATGCCCGATGTCGTGCAACAGCGCCGCGAGCCGCAGCCGCAGCCCATCCGCCGCGTCGACGCGGTGACCGTCTTCCTCGAGGTGAGTGAGGGCGCGCCGGGCCAGGTGGTACGCCCCAAGCGCGTGCTCGAAGCGCGTATGCGTCGCGCCCGGGTAAACGAGGAACGCGTGACCGAGCTGCCGGACATAGCGCAGGCGTTGCACGGCGGGTGTATCGAGCAGGTCGAGCGCTTCGGGCTCGAGCCGGATGTTGTTCCAGAGCGGATCGCGAACGACCTCGAGCGGGCTCACGCTCCGCGGCCGGGCGGACCAGCCCCGCGCACTCCGACCTGGACCTGGTCCTCGAACTGCTCGAAGTTCTTGCGGAACAGCTCCACCAGGCGAGCGGCCTGTGCATCGTAGGCGGCTGGGTCGGCCCAGGTACGGCGTGGCAACAGCACGTCGGTCGGCACGTCGGGCACCGCGGTGGGCACGGCGAGGCCGAAGACGGGCTCCGGCTCGGTGGCCACGCCATCGAGTCGCCCGGCGAGCGCCGCTCGCACCATCGCCCGCGTTTGCGACAGGCGCATCCGGTGCCCGACGCCGAACGGTCCACCGGTCCACCCCGTGTTCACGAGCCAGCATTGCACGCCGTGGCGAGCGATCCGCTCCCCCAGCATCGTGGCGTACACGCTCGGGTGCCGGGGGAGGAAGGGCGCGCCGAAGCAGGCGGAGAATGTCTCCTTCGGCTCGGTAACCCCGCGCTCGGTCCCGGCCACCTTCGCGGTATAGCCCGAGAGGAAATGGTACATCGCTTGCGCCGGGGTGAGCCGCGCGATCGGCGGCATCACACCGAACGCGTCGCACGTGAGAAATACGATGTGCGAGGGGTGCCCGGCGGTGCCCGCGGGCACGTGATTGGGGATGAAGTGGATCGGATAGCAGGCCCGGGTGTTCTCGGTGATGGCGGCGGAGTCGAGGTCGAGCGCCCGCGTGTTCGGGTCGATCACGACGTTTTCGAGCACCGTCCCGAAGCGGCGGGTCGTCGCATAGATCTCCGGCTCGCCCTCGGGGGACAGCCGAATCACCTTCGCGTAGCAGCCGCCCTCGAAATTGAACACGCCGGCGTCGCTCCACCCGTGTTCATCATCGCCGATCAGCCCGCGCTGCGCGTCGGCCGACAGCGTGGTCTTGCCGGTGCCCGAGAGCCCGAAGAACAACGCCACATCGCCCGCGTCGCCGACGTTCGCCGAGCAGTGCATCGGCAGGACGCGCTGCTCGGGGAGGAGGTAATTGAGCACCGTGAAAATGGACTTCTTCATTTCGCCCGCGTAGCGCGTGCCGCCAATCAGGATCGTCCGCCGGGCGAAGTGGACGACGATGAACGTGCCCGTCTTCGTCCCGTGCGTCGTGGGATCGGCCTGCAGCTCCGGGGCGTGCAACACCTGCCAGGCGGGGGTGAACGCGGCCAGATCCGACGGCGAGGGTCGGAGAAACATGTTGTAGACGAACAGCGTGTGCCACGCGTTTGGCGAGACGAATCGCACCAGGACGCGGTAGGTCGGGTCGGCCCCGGCGAAGAGGTCCCGGACGAACAGCTCTTGGCCGTTCAGGTGCTGGACCACGGCGGCGTGCAGGCGATCGAAGTGCTCCGGGTCAAGCGGCTGATTCACCTTGCCCCACCACACCTGGTCGGCGGAGGAGGGTTCCCGGACCACAAACTTGTCGTTGGGGCTGCGGCCGGTGTGGGGGCTCGTCACGGCGCAGAACGGGCCGGCGTCGGCCAGCACACCCTCGCCGCGCCGCAGCGCGTGCTCGTAGAGCGCCGGAGGCCTGAGGTTCCAGTGCACTGCCCGCTCGGGGGCGAAGCCGACCAGCGTCGCGCCGGCCGGCCGGGCGCCCGTGGCGCTACGGGTGGCAGCACGCATGACGAGTCCTCTAGTGGGTAGGCCGCGGGGCGCGGCGGTGTTCCAGGGCATCCACGGCGGCGATCACCGCCAGGTTCACGATTTCGTTCACCTCCGCCCCCCGTTGCAAGACATGTACCGGCTGGGCCATCCCAACGAGGATCGGCCCGATGGCCTGCGCGCCGCCGAGGCGGTCGAGCACCTTGTAGCCGACGTTCGCTGCATCGAGGTTCGGAAAAATCAGCACGTTCGCGGCGCTGCGCAGCCGTGAAAACGGGTAGGTCCGAGTGAGAATGCGCTCGACCACCGCGGTGTCCACCTGCATCTCGCCGTCCACTTGCAACGCGGGCTCGCGCTCGTGCAAGAGATCCACGGCGCGCCGGACCTTCTCGACGGCCGGATGCTTGACCGACCCGAAGTTCGAGAACGACACGAGCGCCACCCGCGGCTCGATGCCGAGGCGCCACACGAAGCGCGCCGTCGCCGAGGCGATCTCGGCGAGGCTCTCGGCATCGGGGTCGATGTTGACCGTGCAGTCGGCGAAAAACAGCGTCTGCTGTTGAAACACCATCATGTAGATGCCGCTCACGTGACGGCGTCCCGGCTCCACCCCGATGACCTCGAGGGCAGGCCGAATCGTGTCCGCGTAGTGCATATCCGCGCCGGCCACCAGGGCGTCCGCCCGGTCCTGGCGCAGCATCAGCAGCCCGTGGTAAAGAGGGTCCTTCACCCGGATGCGCGCCTCGCGCAACGTAATGCCGCGCCGCTGGCGGCGTCGCCACAGGTCCTGCGCCATCGCCTCGCCGTCCACGGCGAGGCGTGGATCCACGAGATCGATGTCCTCGAGCGTCACCCCCGCGTCGTCCGCCAGTCGGCGGATCGCATCCAGGTCGCCGAGCAGGATCGGGCGCGCCACGCCGTCATCGGCGAGCACTCGCGCCGCGCGCAGCACGCGCGCATCCTCCCCCTCCGGGAATACGATTCGCTGTGGATCATCCTGGGCGCGCGACGAGAATCCGCGCATCACTTCGCGCGCCCGCCCGAGCCGCGCATCGAGCTCAGCTCGGTATTCCTCGACGTCGATCACGCGACCCGCCACTCCGGAGCCGACGGCGGCCCAGGCGACCGCGGGTGCCACCCACAGCAGCACCCGCGGATCGAACGGCTTGGGGATCAGGTACTCCGGTCCAAACCGCAGCCGCTCGAGCCCGTACGCGCGCATCACCGACTCGGGCACTTCTTCTTTCGCGAGCGCGGCGAGCGCCCGCGTGGCGGCCAGCTCCATTTCGGCGTTGATCTTCTTGGCGCGCACGTCGAGCGCGCCGCGAAAAATGAACGGGAAGCCGAGGACGTTGTTCACCTGATTGGGGAAGTCCGATCGACCGGTGGCCACGATCGCGTCCGGCCGCGCGCGGCGCACCTCGTCCGGCATGATCTCCGGAGTCGGATTGGCGAGGGCGAACACGAGCGGCCGGTCGGCCATCGACCGGATCATCTCGCCGGTGACGATGGCGCCGACCGACAATCCTACGAACACGTCCGCGCCGCGGAGTAGCTCGGCGAGGCTGCCGGCCGGGGTCGGGTGGGCGAAGCGTCGCTTGTACTCGTCCAGATCGGTTCGTCCGTCATGGACGACGCCCTGCGCATCGCACAAGGTGATCTGCTCGCGGCGCACGCCCAGCCGAACGTAGTGCTCCGCGGAGGCGATCGCGGCGGCTCCGGCGCCCGCAAAGACCACCCGCACCGCCGCGATGTCCTTGCCGACCAGCTCGAGCGCATTGAGCAAAGCCGCGCCGGTGATGATCGCGGTGCCGTGCTGGTCGTCGTGGAACACCGGGATGGAGAGCGTGTCCCGCAGCCGCTGTTCGACGTAGAAGCAGTCCGGCGAGCGCACGTCTTCCAGGTTGATCCCCCCGACGGTCGGCTCGAGCAGCTGGCAAAACCGGATCAGGTCTTCCGGATCTTCGGACCCGACCTCGAGATCGAACACATCGATATCGGCAAACGACTTGAACAGAATGCCCTTGCCCTCCATCACCGGCTTGCCGGCGAGCGCGCCGATGTTTCCCAAGCCGAGGACCGCCGTGCCGTTGGTCACCACCGCGACGAGGTTGCCGCGCGCGGTATAGGTGTACGCGTCCTCCGGGCGTTTCTGGATTTCGAGACACGGCTCCGCCACTCCCGGGGTGTAGGCGAGGGACAGGTCGCGCTGGTTCTTGAACGGCTTGGTCGGCGAGACCTGGATTTTCCCAGGCCGGCCCTGCGAGTGATAATCGAGGGCCTCCTGGCGGCGGCTGGGCATCGAGGACAGAAGTCCTTTACGGGAAAGGGGTTATGCTAGGT